>NZ_DATMST010000152.1:0-11335 GCF_035565275.1 Sphingopyxis sp. | reverse complement strand
TATTATCGCAAATTCCGGCTGTGCCGTATCCAGCTCCGCGATCTGGCCAACAAGGGCCTGATCCCCGGTGTTGTGAAGTCGAGCTGGTAAGGGACTGACAAGATGGCAATGACCGATCCCCTGGGTGATATGCTCACCCGCATCCGCAACGGCCAGACGGCGAAGAAGGACAGCGTCCTGACGCCGGCTTCGACGCTGCGTGTCCGCGTTCTCGATGTTCTCCAGCGCGAAGGCTATATCCGCGGCTACAGCGAAGAAGCGCTGGGCGCGAAGGGCCAGCACAAGGGTATTCGCATCGAACTGAAATATTTCGAAGGGCAGCCGGCGATCCGCCATGTGGCGCGCGTTTCGAAGCCCGGCCGCCGCGTTTATTCGGGTTCGAAAGAACTGCCGATCATCCGCAACGGCTTGGGCATCACCATCGTGTCGACCCCGCGCGGCGTCCTGTCGGATGCCGAAGCACGCGAACATAATGTCGGCGGCGAAGTGCTGGCGGAGGTGTTCTGATGTCGCGCATTGGTAAAAAGGCAGTGGAAATTCCCAGCGGCGTCACCGCCGCGATCGACGGCGGCCAGCTGTCGGTCAAGGGTCCCAAAGGCACGCTCGCGATGCCGCTTTCCGACAACATCAAATATGAAGTCGGCGAAGGCAGCATTTCGGTTCAGCCCGCGAACAGCACCCGCGAAGCGCGCGCTTTCTGGGGCATGCAGCGCACGCTGGTCCAGAACCTGATCACGGGCGTGACCGAAGGCTTCACCAAGGTCCTCGAGATCACCGGTGTCGGCTATCGCGCCAACTCGCAGGGCAAGACGCTGAAGCTGCAGCTCGGCTACAGCCATGATGTCGATTTCGCGGTGCCCGAAGGCATCGAGATCAAGACGCCGGACAACACGACGATCGAGATCACCGGCATCGACAAGCAGAAGGTCGGCCAGGTCGCGGCGGAAATCCGCCGTTGGCGTAAGCCCGAACCCTATAAGGGCAAGGGCATCAAATATCGCGGCGAGTACATCTTCCGCAAAGAAGGCAAGAAGAAGTAAGCCATGGCACATCTTACCCCTTTCCAGAAACGCCGTCAGCGCGTTCGTACCGCCCTCCGTCAGCGCGCCGCTGGCCGTGCCCGCCTGTCGGTGCATCGTTCGGGCCGTCACATCTATGCCCAGCTCATCGATGACGCTGCCGGGCAGACGCTCGCTTCGGCTTCGACGCTCGACAAGGATGTCCGCGGCAAGACCGGCGCGACCACGGCGGCTGCCGCCGATGTCGGCAAGCGCCTCGCCGCTGCCGCCAAGAAGGCGGGCGTGACGCAGGTCGTGTTCGACCGCGGCGGTTTCCTGTTCCACGGGCGCATCAAGGCGCTGGCCGACGCGGCTCGCGAAGGCGGATTGGAGTTCTGATTATGGCAGACGAAGTACAGAACGTCGAAGGCGCCCCCGAGGCGGCTCCCACCGAAGGCCAGGCTCCGCGCCGCGGCCGTGGCGGCGGTCGCGATGGTGGCCGTGGCGGTCGTGACGGTGGCCGTGGTCGCCGCGACGATCGTCGCCCGCGCGACGAAGATGGCGGCGAAGAGCTGATCGAAAAGCTCGTCCACATCAACCGCGTTTCGAAGACCGTGAAGGGCGGCAAGCGCTTCGGTTTCGCCGCGCTCGTCGTCGTCGGCGACGGCAAGGGCCGCGCCGGTTTCGGTCATGGCAAGGCACGCGAAGTGCCCGAAGCGATCTCGAAGGCAACCGCTGCCGCGAAGAAGGCGATGATTCGCGTTCCGCTGCGCGACGGTCGCACGCTGCACCACGATGGCCGCGGTCATTTCGGTGCCGGCAACGTGACGCTGCGCTCGGCACCCGCCGGGACCGGCATTATCGCCGGTGGCCCGATGCGCGCCGTGTTCGAATCGCTGGGCGTTGCCGATGTGGTGACCAAGTCGGTCGGCACCTCGAACCCCTACAACATGATCCGCGCGACCTTCGAGGCGCTCGGTGAACAGACCAGCCCGAAGTCGGTCGCGCAGCGTCGCGGCAAGAAGGTTTCGGACCTGATCAAGCGTGGCGGCGCGTCCGACCGCGCAGCCGAGGCTGAAGCCGCGGCGGTGACGGAGTAAGACGATGGCTGACAAGAAGATCAAGATCCGCCAGATCGGTTCGCCGATCCGTCGTCCCAAAAGCCAGCGTGCGATCCTGACCGGCCTTGGCCTGGGCAAGATGAACCGCGAGGTCGAACTGGTCGACACGCCGGAAGTACGCGGCATGATCCGCAAGCTTCCGCACATGGTGGAAGTCGTCGAGGGCTAAGCTCATGAAGCTCTACCGCCTGTTGACCGGTCCGGACGACAGCGCCTTTTGTGCGCGGGTCGAGGGACTGCTCAACCGGGGGTGGCAGCTGCATGGCAACCCCTCGATTACCAATGTCGATGGCCGCGGCTATGTCGCCCAGGCCATTGTGATGGAGAAGGCCGGGCCCTATCCCGGTTTTCAGCCGTCGAGTGAAATCGAACCGGACTGAAGCCTTTCGGTCCCCAGCGCGAACACAGCGAAAGCGAGTGCAACCATGACTATCAAGCTCAACGAACTTCGTGACAACAATGGCGCCCGCAAGGGCCGTATGCGCGTCGGACGCGGCATCGGTTCGGGCAAGGGCAAGACCGCCGGCCGCGGCCAGAAGGGTCAGAAAGCCCGCAGCGGCGTCGCGATCAACGGCTTCGAGGGCGGCCAGATGCCGCTCCACATGCGCATCCCGAAGCGCGGCTTCAACAATATCTTCGGCAAGGACTTCGCGATCGTGAATCTGGGCATGATCCAGAAGCTCGTCGACGAGAAGAAGCTCGACGCCAAGGCCGTGATCGACCACGCCGCGCTCAAGGCCGCTGGCGTGGCGCGCGGCGGCAAGGACGGCGTCCGCCTCCTCGCCAAGGGCGAACTGACCGCCAAGCTGAACTTCGCCGTCGCCGGCGCGTCGAAGGGCGCGATCGAAGCGGTCGAAAAGGCTGGCGGCAAGGTCGAACTGCCTGAAGTCAAGGAAGCGGCGCCGGAAGGCAAGAAGGCCCAGCGCCGCGCCAAAGCCAGGGCGGAATAATCAGGCGAGGGGGCGGTCCGGAATACGGGCCGCCCTTCGTCGTTTGACGATCTGTACTTTCCCGTTCGATGCGAACGGATGATGCAGCCGGTATCGACGGGCTGCGTTGCAAAATAGGCCTTTCCCCTTGCGCTTCGTCACCGCCGAACGCACATAGGCGCCGGGTCGCGGGGGGCGCGGTCCGGACTATCCGAGGAAAACACCCATGGCCTCTCGCGCCGACCAGCTTGCTTCCAACCTGAACTTTTCGAAGTTCGGTCAGGCGACCGAACTCAAGAACCGTATCTGGTTCACGATCGGCGCGCTGATCGTCTTCCGCTTCCTGTCGTTCGTGCCGCTGCCGGGGGTCGACCCCGTTGCGCTGGCGTCGCTCTACAGCCAGGCTGCGTCGGGCGGCGTCCTCGATATCTTCAACACCTTTTCGGGCGGCAGCCTTGAGCGGATGAGCATCATCGCGCTCGGCGTCATGCCCTACATCACGGCGTCGATCGTCGTGCAGCTGGCGTCCGCCTTGTCTCCCAGCCTCGCTGCGCTCAAGAAAGAGGGCGAAAGCGGGCGCAAGAAGCTCAACCAGTACACGCGCTACGGCACCGTCGCGCTGACCGCGATCCAGGGCTATTTCATTGCCGTCGGGCTTGAATCGCTCGGCGCGAGCAATGGCATTGCCGCGGTGGTCGACCCGGGCATGCTGTTCCGTATCGGCGCGGTGATCAGCATCGTCGGCGGTACCCTGTTCCTGATGTGGCTCGGCGAGCAGATCACCAGCCGCGGGATCGGCAACGGTGTCTCGCTGATCATCATGGCGGGCATCCTCGCCCAGCTGCCGCGCAGCTTTGCACAGATGTTCACGCAGGTCCGCGAAGGCTCGATGGGCGGCGGCACGATCATCGCGGTGCTTGGCGGCGCGATCGTCATCATCGCCTTCATCAGCTTCATGGAACGCGCGCAGCGCCGCGTTCTCGTCCAGTATCCGAAGCGGGCGACGCAGCGCGGCGTGATGCAGGCCGACCGCAGCCATCTGCCATTGAAGGTCAATACCGCGGGCGTGATCCCGCCGATCTTCGCCTCGTCGCTGCTGCTGATGCCGCTGACGATCACGCAGATGATGGGGCAGAATGTCCAGGGCGATACCGCAACCGGCGATTTCCTGATCACGCTCAACCAGTATCTCGCGCACGGTCAGCCGCTCTACATGGCGCTCTACGCCGCGGGCATCATCTTCTTCTGCTTCTTCTACGTCGCCGTCGTCTTCAATCCCGAGGAAACCGCCGACAATCTCAAAAAGCAGAACGGCTTCATCCCCGGCATCCGCCCCGGCAAGAACACCGCCGCCTATCTCGACCATGTGCTGACGCGCATCACCGTGCTTGGTGCGGCCTATCTGGCGGCGATCTGTCTGATCCCTGAATATTTCATCGCCGGGTCGGGCCTGCCGTTCCAGCTCGGCGGCACCAGCCTGCTGATCATCGTGAACGTCACGATCGACACGATCAGCCAGATCCAGAGCCACATGCTCGCGCACCAATATGGCGACCTCATCAAGAAGGCCAAATTGAAGGGGGGCGTTGCGCGGCGCTAAAGCGCCCGCTACGCCAATCCGCGCAGGGCAGGAAACAGGGGCCTCCATGACGCTGAATATCATTTTGCTGGGTCCGCCGGGTGCGGGCAAGGGAACGCAGGCAGTACGCCTCGAGGACGAGCATGGCATGGTCCAGCTCTCGACGGGCGATATGCTGCGCGCCGCGGTCAAGGCGGGAACGCCGATCGGGCTGCAGGCGAAAGCGGTCATGGATGCCGGCGAGCTCGTTTCGGACGAGATCGTCTCGGGCCTGATCGGCGAACGCCTCGACCAGCTCGGCGGCGACGTCTCGGTGATCTTCGACGGTTATCCGCGCACCGCCGCGCAAGCCGAGGCGCTCGATACGATCCTCAGCGACCGGGGGCGCAAGCTCGACCATGTGATCGAGCTGCAGGTCGAAGAAGACGCGCTCGTCGACCGCATCACCGGCCGTTTCTCCTGCGCGGTTTGCGGGGCGGGCTATCACGACCGCTACAAGCTGCCCAAGGTAGACAATGTCTGCGATGTCTGCGGTGCCCGCGAATTCAAGCGCCGCCCCGACGACAATGAGGAAACGGTGCGCACGCGGATGGCCGAATATCGCGCCAAGACCGCGCCGATCCTGCCGATCTACGAGGCGCGCGGCATCGTGACGCACGTCGATGGCATGGCGCCGATCGATCAGGTCAACGACGCGATCGAAACGGTCCTCGCGACTGCCGGCTAGCCAGTTTTCCCCGCGCCGGTTATTGAGGCGCGAGGGGGAACGGGCTGATGGCAATTTCAGGATATTTCACGTGCACTGCGATCACTGCTGCGATCGCTTTCGCTCCTGCGGCTGCGACCGCCAAAGTGATCGACCAGAGCGATAGCGGCTTCACCGTCGCGCACACGGTGCAGGTCGCGGCAACGCCTGCCGATGTGTGGAAAATGCTCCGCATGCCGCAAAACTGGTGGTCGAAGGAGCATAGCTGGTCGGGCGACGCCGCGAACTTCTGGCTCGATTCGCAGGCCGGCGGATGTTTCTGCGAAAAATTGCCCGACGGCGGATCGGGCGTCGGCAGCGTGCAGCATGCGCGCATCCTGTTTGCGAAACCGGGCCAGATGCTCCGGCTGTCGGGCGCTTTCGGCCCGTTGCAGGGCGAAGCGCTGAACGCCACGCTGACGATCCAGATCAAGGAGACGCCGACGGGTAGCGCGCTGCGCTTCGACTATGTCGTCGGCGGCTATATGCGCTTCAAGGTCGCCGAAATCGCGCCTGCGGTCGACAAGGTGATCGGTGAACAACTGCGCGGCCTCGCCGGTGCGCTCGGCGGCGCGCTCTCCCCGACGCGCGACGAAAAAACGGACGAAGGGGCTGGCAAACCGACCGCCGACGCGCCCGATGCGCAAGAGGAGCCCGGACTCGACGCTGCGGTGGCCGATCTGGTCAAGGAAGAGCCGAAGACCGAGCCCGAATAGAAGTCCTTGCAAGGCTGTGCGCAGGCTAGGCGTCCGGCTTCCCGCGCAATTTGGCGAGCGCCGCGAAGGGCCCCGCAGCCTCCTCGCTGAGCACACCCTTTTCGGCAAGGATGCGGTCGGCGTCGGGGTGACGCGGAAAGGGGTCGAGTGCGAGCGACAGCGTTTGCACCGCGGCTTCGCCAAGGTCGATCCGGTCGCCTTCGAGCGGCAGCAGGTCGAGATCATCGCTGCTGATCTCTATCTCTTCGTCTTCGCTCACCGGCGCGTCGATATCGCGGAGGAAGCGGAGGTCGAAGGGTTCGGTCAGCTTTGCGGGAACCGGCAGGTCGGTGGCGGCGCAATGCTGGACAACATCGGCGCGCACTTCGCCTTTGGCGGCGATCCCGCCTGCGACCGCGCGGATGGCGGCGGTCACGGCAAAACGGTCGAGCGCGGCCAGTCCCAGCCGTTCCGCAATGCGCGATCGCGCTTCGACGTCGGCCTCGACCGAAATGTCGCGGCCGTGCGCGGCGTCGGCCAGCGTCACGACGAGCGGGAATTCGGGAGCGGAATTCACCGCGCGGTCCCGACGAGTTGGTCGGCGACGATGAGGTCGGACACCGGCGTCGTCGCCAGCACCGCACGCAAGGCAGCCACTTCGGCCATTACGTGGGTGAGACCCGCTTCGGCGGGCGCCTCGCCGCGCCACAGGTTACGGATCAGCGCCTGTCTGAGCGCATCCGATCCGTCGGCGGCGCGATAGGCGCCCAGCCGGCCACCGAGGGCGCTCATCATCCGGCCGACCTGTTTGCCGACGACCATGTCGCCAAAGCCTATCTGGCGCATCTGCCCGTCCATGTCGTTCACGAACAATTCGGTGAGCTGGACACCGGCGATTCCCTGGGCCGGATCTTCGTCGATCCGGTGCAGGACGAGCGCCATCACCAGACTGATCATGTCGAACCGGCCATCGAGTGTGTCGGGGACGGTCCCTTGCGCATACCAGTGCGGCGCGCGTGCGGTTGCGACGACCGCGTTCCACAGCGGACGGCGCGTCTCGCGCGGGTCGGGTTCGGATGTGAAAAGTTTGCGAAGCGAAGAAAACATGGCGATTCGCTTAGGCTCATTCGGCCCGTCCGAAAAGGGTCCTCGGTCAGCTTGTGGCAAGCTTTGCCGCGGCACAAGCGGCTTGTGCGCGCTCACTGCTTGCGGTTAAGAGGCGCGATGGCCAGCGCCGACCGCCGGACAGCGGCGGACAGGCGCAACGGAGATATTTGATGCCGAAATCGATCCTTTCGTTTCCTGCCCCGCGCGCGCGTCTTTTCGCGCTCGGCCTCGTCGTCGCGCTCGCCACCAGCGGGTGCGCGCAGCTCAAGGGCCGGCAGGGCTACGTTGTCGATCCGACGCTGACCCAGGCGATCACCCCCGGCGTCGACAACCGCGAATCGGTGGAAAAGACGCTCGGCCGCCCGACCTTCGTCGGCCAGTTCAGCGACAATGAATATTATTATGTGTCGCGCGAAACGCGCCAGCTCGCTTTTGCCAAGCCGCGCCCCGTGTCGCAGGAGGTGCTGCGCGTCCGCTTCGATCCGGCGGGCAACGTCGCTGCGGTCGATCGCACCGGTCTCGACCTGGTGAGCAAGATCAGCCCCGAAGGCGACAAGACGCCGACGCTCGGTCGTCAGCGCAGCTTCTTCGAGGATATCTTCGGCAATATCGGCGCGGTGGGCGCGCCGGGCGCCGGCGGCGCTCCGCCCCGCTGAGCTTTCGGTACGTTCCCGACAAAAAGCGGCGGCGCTTACGGCGCCGCCGCTTTTCCTTATTGCGCGATGCCGCCCGCCGCGAGCACGGCCAGGGTGACAAGGTCGGACGCGGTCGATGCCATCGTCGCGACCTGCACCGGTTTTTCCATGCCGACCAGCATCGGGCCGATCACCGCGCCGCCGCCGAGTTCGCGCAGCAGCTTGGCTGACAGATTGGCCGACTGCAGCCCCGGCATCACCAGCACGTTCGCGGGACCCGACAGGCGGCAGAAGGGATAATTCTTCATCACCTTCGCGTTCAGCGCGACATCGGGCGCCATTTCGCCTTCATATTCAAAGCCGGGATCCCGCTGGTCGAGGATCGATACCGCTTCGCGAATATTGTCGAGCCACGAACCCGGGGGGTTGCCGAAGGTCGAATAGGAGAGGAACGCCACGCGCGGTTCGTGTCCCATACGGCGTGCCACATGTGCAGTCCGTTCGGCGATATCGGCCAGCATCTCGGCGGTCGGCCGCTCGTTGACCGTCGTGTCGGACATGAAAATCGTGTGATGCTGGTCGACAAGGACGTGGATCCCGAACGGCGTCTTGCCCTCGGCATGATCGATCACGCGGCGTACTTCGCGCATCGTCTGCGAATAGGTACGCGTCGTCCCGGTGATCATCGCGTCGCCGAGACCGAGCTTGAGCAGCAGCGATCCGAAAATGTTGCGGTCGCGGTTGACCATGCGCTCGACGTCACGGCGCAGGTAACCGCGTCGCTGCAGCCGCTCATAGAGCATGTCGACCATCTGCGGGACATGCGGCGAGTTGACGCTGTTGTGGACTTCAAAGCTGTCGGCATCGGCAACGCCCATTGCGCGCAGCTTGTCGTGCAGCCCTTCGCGGCCCACGAGTACCGGAATGCCATAACCGCCGTCGCGGAACTGGATCGCGGCGCGCAGCACGACCTCCTCCTCGCCCTCGGCAAACACAACGCGCTTCGGATTGGCGCGCGCGGCTTCGTAGGCGAGCGTCAGCACCGAGGTTGTCGGATTGAGCCGCGCGCGGAGGCGATTGCGATATTCGTCGAGATCCTCGATCGGCTGCTGCGCGACTCCTGAGTCCATCGCGGCCTTGGCGACCGCGGCGGGAACGATTTCCATGAGGCGGGGGTCGAAGGGCGACGGGATGATGTATTCGGGGCCGAAGCTCGAAGCGCGGCCGCCATAAGCCGCGGCAACTTCCTCGGGCACCTGCTGGCGCGCGAGATCGGCGATTGCATGGGCCGCGGCGATTTTCATCTCCTCGTTGATCGCGGTCGCGTGCACGTCGAGCGCGCCGCGGAAGATGAACGGGAAACACAGGACGTTGTTGACCTGGTTGGGATAATCGGATCGTCCGGTTGCGATGATCGCGTCGGGCCGTGCGGCGCGCGCATCGGGGGGCGAGATTTCGGGATCGGGGTTCGCCATCGCGAAGATGATCGGCGCGGGCGCCATATCCTTCACCATCTCGGGCTTCAGCGCCCCGGCCGCCGACAGGCCGAGGAACACGTCGGCGCCGACGAGCGCCTCGGTCAGGTTGCGCGCTTCGGTCGGCACCGCGTGCGCCGATTTCCACTGGTCCATGCTTTCGGTGCGACCCTGGTAGATCGTACCCTTGCGGTCGCACATGATCACATTTTCATGTCGCACGCCCATCGCCTTGATCAGCGCGGTGCACGCGATGGCCGCGGCGCCGGCGCCGTTGACGACGACCTTGATATCCTTGAGGTCGCGGCCCGTCAGGTAACAGGCGTTGATCAGCCCCGCGGCGGTGATGATCGCGGTGCCATGCTGGTCGTCATGGAACACCGGGATGTTCATGCGCTCTTTCAGCGCGGCCTCGATGATGAAGCAGTTGGGCGCCGCGATATCTTCGAGATTGATGCCGCCGAAGGTCGGCTCGAGCAACTCGACCGCGTCGATGAAACGCTGCGGATCTTCGGTCGCGACCTCGATGTCGATCGAATCGACGTCGGCGAAGCGCTTGAACAGCACCGCCTTGCCTTCCATCACCGGTTTCGAGGCGAGCGCGCCGAGATTGCCGAGGCCGAGGATCGCGGTGCCGTTGGAGATGACCGCGACGAGGTTGCCCTTGGCGGTATAATTATAGGCCTTCGACGGGTCTTCGGCGATGGCGTTCACCGGCACTGCGACGCCGGGCGAATAGGCGAGGCTGAGGTCACGCTGCGTCGCCATCGGTTTCGATGCGACGATCTCGATTTTTCCGGGCCGTCCATATTCGTGGTAAAGCAGGGCTTCGCGGTCTGAAAACTGCACCTTGCTGCCGCTGTCCATCATTAATCCTCTCAACTGATCCACAAGCTGCGCGCCCGAGCCCATTCCCTAGCGTCGCCAAGCGGAAATGGAACCCGCGAATCGCGTGGCATGCTTGCCACGGCCCTATATCCGTCCCTAAGCATGTTGCATGCCTGTCACCGCCCGCTCCGCTGCCAATTCGAACAACCCCGCGCCCGCCGCGACGCCGATGATGGCGCAATATTGGTCGCTGAAAGACAAGGCGGGCGATTGCCTACTTTTCTATCGCATGGGCGACTTCTTCGAGCTGTTCTTCGACGATGCCAAGGCGGCAGCCTCGACGCTCGATATCGCGCTGACCTCGCGCGGCGAACATGACGGACAGCCGGTGGCGATGTGCGGGGTGCCGGTGCACGCCGCCGAATCCTATCTCGCGCGGCTGATCCGCGCCGGTCACCGCGTGGCGATCGCCGAGCAGATCGAAACCCCCGCCGAGGCAAAGGCACGCGGCGGGTCGAAGGCGCTCGTCGCGCGCGACATCGTGCGCTTCGTCACCGCAGGCACGCTGACCGAGGAATCGCTGCTCGAAGGACGCAGTGCGAACCGGCTCGCGGCGCTCGCGCAGATCGGTAGCGACGGCGAGGTGGCGATCGCCGCCGCCGATATTTCGACCGGGCGCTTCGAAGTCGTTGCCGTGCCGGCGCTGGCGGTCGATGCCGAACTCGCCCGGCTTGCGCCATCGGAATTGCTGCTCAGCGAGTCCGCCGATGAGCTACCGATATCGTCGGCACGACAGATCGTACGCCGGCCACCTGCCGATTTTTCGAGCACCGCGGCGCAGAAGCGGCTCGAAACCTTCTTTGGCGTCCAGACGCTCGACGGGTTCGGTCAATTCGGCCGCGGCGAAATCGCTGCGATGGGCGCGCTCGTCGCCTATCTCGACCATGTCGGCACCGGCGGCCCGACCTTCCTCCAGCCGCCGCTGCGCCACCTCGCGTCGGGACGAATGGCAATCGATGCGGCAACGCGCGAGAGTCTCGAGCTCGTCCGCACGATGGCGGGTGCGCGCGACGGCAGCCTGCTCGGCACCATCGATCGCACGGTGACCGCGGCGGGTGCGCGCCTGCTCGCCGATGATCTGGCAAGCCCGCTCACCGACAAGGCGGCGATCCTCGACCGGCTCGACTTGGTCGACGGGCTCGCGCGCGACGCTTTGTGGCGCG
>NZ_DATMST010000151.1:0-2829 GCF_035565275.1 Sphingopyxis sp. | reverse complement strand
CCGAAACCTCGACCCCGCCCGCGGCCAGCGAACCCGCGCCGTCGGGTGCGGCAGCGACGCCGACCCAGATCGCCCAGATCGTCGAGCAGGAATTTCCTACATATGACGGCGACAAGAATGGCGATCTGAACGAAGCCGAATTCGGCGCATGGATGAAGAAACTGCGCGCCGCGACCGATCCGAGTGCCGATGTCGAATCGGCCGATGTGAAAACATGGATCGGACAGGCCTTCGCTTCGGCCGACGGAGACAAGTCGGGCGGCGTGAACAAGACCGAACTGACCGGTTTCCTGTCGCGCGGCGCTTAACTGAGCGTCCCGGACCGGGTGGTGCAGCCGTCGGAGAGATCCGGCGGCTGCATCCATTTGTATGGGACGCGGCCTTGCCGTTCAGGGTTGCTGCACAGCGATGATCGTCAGCTTGTGTTCGACACCGTTGCGGTCGGGCCATTGGATGGACTGGCCGATACTGAGCCCGATGAGGCCCGCGCCGATTGGTGTCATGATCGATATCCTGCCGCCCGAGATATCGGCTTCGCCCGGATAGACGATGCTGACGGTGCGTTCAGCACCGCTCTTTTCATCGAGAAATGTGACCTGCGATCCCATCGTCACGACATTCGCCGGCATCGATTCGGCGCTGCAGATTGTGGCGCGATCGATTTCGCCGAGCAGCAATTCGTAAAGGCGGGCGTGCTCATGCTGTTTTTGCAGGGTAAGTTCGGTCAGCGTATCGGCTTCGCTGTCGATCATGCGGATTTTCGGCCTTGCGGCCTTGCTTCTGGACATGGGTGCGGACTTTCCGGCTGGCGCGCGAACACAAACATCGGTTCGCGCGCGAAATATCTGGACGGAATTTGCCCCGGGTTCGGGGCAGTCGCGCCGGAACCCGGGGCTAGATGCCCGCGAGAAGCTGTCCCCCGTGGAAACGGAAGCGGAGAAGGCCGCGTCGAATCTGCATTGGATGATGATGTCGTGCGGGAGGGAAGAAGTCAAATGGGCTAGATGAGCCCCATCGCGCGAAAGCTGCGATAATCCGAACCGCCGATGATGATGTGGTCGTGCAGCGCGATGCCCAGCTTCGCCGCTGCTCCGGCGATCTCGCGCGTGATCGCGATATCCTGCCGGCTCGGTTCGGGGCTGCCGCTCGGGTGATTGTGGACGAGGATGATCGCCGAAGCGCCGAGTTCGAGCGCGCGCTTGATCACTTCGCGAACATAGATCGCAGACTGGTCGATCGACCCTTCGCTCGCAAGTTCGTCGCGGATCAGCATGTTGCGCGAGTTGAGATACAGGACGCGGACACGCTCGACGTCGATCGGTCCCATGTCGGCGCGCAGCCAGTCGAGCAGCGCGTCCCAGCTCGATAGAAGGGGCTTGTCGCGAAATTCACCCTTGAGCAGGCGCAGGCTCGCCGCCTGCACGATTTTCAGCGCCGCAATGCCGGTGTCGCCAAGGCCATCGACGCGGCGCAGCGATTCGGGATCGGCGCTGATCAGCTGGGCGAACGACCCGAACTCGCGCAGCAACGCCTTGGCGAGCGGCTTGGTATCGCGGCGCGGGATCGCAAGCGCGAGCAGATATTCGACGAGTTCATAGTCGGCGAGGCCGTCCGTGTCGTCCAGCAGCCTTGCCCGCAAGCGTGCGCGATGTCCCTGATGATCCGGCGTGTCCCCCATGAGGACCCGAATAACCGCCTTGTGGGGCGCACTCAACGGCCATAGAAAAGGATGATGGCGAACCGGACCAATTTCCTGCATCGAACCGGGATTTCCGGCGTTGCTCCCCTGAACGGGGTTCGGGCTGGAGGACGGAAAATCTGTACGCCATGACGTCATCGGCCGCTTTCCGTTCGCCCGTCTTCTCTTTTGTGCGGCCGCCGCATGGCTGACGCCGACGCAGCGCCGAGGCCCCGGCTGCGGTACCGGACCCTGTTGTTCAAGAAACGCTGGCTGACCGCGGGAGCGGTTGCAGCGCTGATCGCCGGCGTGTGGCTGGCGCGCGAGCCGATCGCCGACCGCTTCATCAGCGACCAGCTCGGCAGCCGGGGCGTCCCGGCGCAGTACCGGATCGATTCGATCGGCTTTCGCAGCGAACGCCTTTCGAACATCGTCATCGGCGATCCGGCCCGGCCCGACCTCACTGCGAAAAAGGTGGAGGTCTTCCTCGGTTACGGCTGGTCCGGGCCTTATGTGTCGGGGATTCATGCCGAGGGAGTCCGGCTCTACGGCGGTTTCGTTGACGGACGGCTTTCGTTCGGTTCGCTCGACCGGTTCCGCGACCCGACCAGTACCGACCCCTTTGCCTTGCCCGACCTGTCGGTCGTGCTGCGCGATGCGCGGGCGCGAATCGGGACGCCATGGGGCAACATCGGCGCGGCGCTCAACGGCAACGGCAACCTGCGCCGCGACTTTACCGGCAAGCTGGCGCTGGTCGCGCCCGCGATCGCCGCCGCGGGATGTGGCGGAACCGACCTCAGCTTCTATGGCACCGTGCTCGTCCGTAACGTCCGCCCGCAGATCGTCGGCCCGCTGCGGGGGCGCAGCCTGCGCTGCGCCGATGGCAAGGTGACCGCGGTCTCGCCGCAGGTTGCGCTCGATCTTTCGCTTTCGGAAGATTTGCAAAGCTGGAAGGGCGAAGCCGATGCGAGCATCGCCGAACTCGTCGCCGGTCCCGTGCAGGCCGACCGGCTGGGCGTGCTCGCGCGATTCGAGGGCACGGCGATCCGCACCAGGCTGAACGTCGATGCCGACATGGCGCGCGTGCGCGGTGCGGACTTTGCCGCCGACAGCGTCAGCCTCGATGCCAATGGCGTGGTCGGGAGCGCGGC
>NZ_DATMST010000150.1:0-6084 GCF_035565275.1 Sphingopyxis sp. | reverse complement strand
ATCCGCAGCCAGGTCGGCAGCCCCGACACGCAGGTCGTCGACAAGGGCCTCGTCGTCCGCGACATCCTTGCCGCACCCGAAGGCGACGGCCGCGACGCGCAGGCGGCGATCCCGGGCGCCTGAGCTTTAGGCAGAAACATGGAAATGAGGGCCCGGTCGTTCCGGGCCCTTTTCTTTCGAACTCAGGCGAAAGCCAGCGAAACGAGCGTAAAGGCGGCGAGTCCCTCGACCATCGCACGCGAGGCATGGAGCGCGGCGCGCCACCGCGCAACGCGCAGATGCTGGGCGAACCACAATATCTGCAGCGTCCCGAACCAGAGCAGCGCGAACAGCAGCGACAGCAGGCCCGCGAGTTTCCATTCGAACGCCTCCAGCCGCATCAGGATCGACGACAGGCCGACCATCAGCGCGAAGGGCGCGGTGGCATAGCATTGACTGTAAAAGGGCGGCTTCAACGGCACGCGGTCGAGCTTCACGTTCCGCGCGCGCACCAGCCGCGCTGCCATCACCAGCGGAAAGATGCTGAAAAAGGCGACGCGCATCAGGATGAAGGTCGAATCATCGTCGACCAGCCCGCCAAGCCCGGTCTTTTGCGATACCACCGCATTCTGCCCGACCAGCGACAGTTCGAGTGCGTGGCTGATCACGAGCGTCAGCAGCAGAAAGAGCGGCGGCGACAGCGTATCGGTATATTGCCGTTCGGCCGGATCACCGAGTTCGGCGTCCGAATAATCCATCATGTTCAACGGATGCCGCAGCGCGCGCCACAGCGTGACCGGATAGAAGACCAGCCACGACATGACTTCGTAAAGAAGCTCGTCGAGCTGCTGGATCAGCTTCAGGAAGTCCATGCCGCGCCCCCTGCCCCGGCCGGGCGTTCAGCCTAGGCCCGCGCGCCCGCTTCCTCGACCCCCGCGCTGTTATGGCGCAACGCCTTCAGCACCGTATCGACGATCTGCGGCGCATTGAGCCCGGCTTCGTCATATTGCAGCTCGGGCTTGTCCTGATCCTGGAACATGTCGGGCAGGCGCATCGTGCGCAGCTTCAGCCCGGCGTCGATCAGCCCCTCGTCGCTCGCCAGCGTCAGCACATGCGCGCCGAGACCGCCGACGCTATTTTCCTCGATCGTCACGCAAACCTCATGGCTCGCGAGCGTCTTGCGGATCAGTTCCTCGTCGAGCGGCTTGGCGAAGCGAAGGTCGATCACGCTCGTCGACAGCCCGCGCGCTTCGAGCGTATCCGCCGCCTTCAGCGCTTCGGCGAGCCGCGTGCCCAGCGACAGGATCGCGACGGTCTTGCCGCTGCGTACGACGCGCCCCTTGCCGATTTCCAGCTTCTGCGGAACCTCGGGCAAAGCCACACCGGTGCCGTTGCCGCGCGGATAGCGGAACGCGATCGGGCCGTCGTCATATTCGGCGGCGGTATAGGTCATATGGACGAGCTCGGCCTCGTCGGCCGCCGCCATCACGACGAAATTGGGCAAGGTCGCGAGATAAGTGACGTCGAACGAGCCCGCATGCGTCGACCCGTCGGCACCGACGAGCCCGGCGCGGTCGATCGCGAAACGCACAGGGAGGTTCTGGATCGCGACGTCATGGACGACCTGGTCATAGGCGCGCTGGAGGAAGGTCGAATAGATCGCCGCGAACGGCCGCATGCCTTGGGCGGCGAGCCCCGCTGCAAAGGTCACCGCATGCTGCTCGGCGATGCCGACGTCGAACGTCCGTGTCGGATGCGCCTTCGCGAATTTGTCGACCCCGGTCCCCGACGGCATCGCGGCGGTGATCGCGACGATGCGCTTGTCGGTGTCGGCGAGCTTGGCGAGCGTCTCGCCGAAGACATTCTGGTACTGTGGCGGTCCCGGCGGCGCTTTCGCCTGCTCGCCGGTGATCACGTCGAATTTCTGGACGCCATGATATTTGTCTGCCGCGGCCTCGGCGGGGGCATAACCCTTGCCCTTCACCGTCACCGCATGAATCAGCACCGGGCCATGATCGCTGTCGCGCACATTCTCCAGCACCGGGATCAGATGCTCGAGATTATGCCCGTCGATCGGCCCGACATAATAGAAACCGAGTTCTTCGAAGAGCGTCCCGCCCATCGCCATGCCGCGCGCATATTCGTCGGTCTTCTTCGCCGCCTTGTGCAGCGGCTCGGGCAGCTTCCGCGCAAAGCGGCGCGCGATCTCGCGCAGCTCGATAAACGGCCGCGACGACACCAGTTTCGCCAGATAGGCCGACAGCCCCCCGACGGGCGGTGCGATCGACATGTCATTGTCGTTCAGGATCACGATCAAGCGGTTGCCGGCCGCCGCCGCGTTGTTCATCGCCTCATAGGCCATACCCGCCGACATCGACCCGTCGCCGATCACCGCGATCGCGCGCCCGGGTTCGTCCTTCAGCTTGTTCGCGATCGCAAAGCCCAGCGCCGCGCTGATCGAGGTCGAGCTGTGCGCCGCGCCGAACGGGTCGTACTCGCTCTCGCTGCGCTTGGTGAAGCCCGACAGGCCGCCGCCGGTACGCAGCGTACGAATCCGGTCGCGCCGCCCGGTGATGATCTTGTGCGGATAGCATTGGTGGCCGACGTCCCACACGATCTTGTCGCGCGGCGTGTCGAACACATAATGGAGCGCGGTCGTCAGCTCGACGACACCCAGCCCCGAGCCCAGATGCCCGCCGGTCGTCCCGACAGCCGAAATCATCTCGGCGCGCAGCTCGTCGGTGAACTGGCGGAGATCTTCGGGCCTCAGCTTGCGGAGGTCGGCGGGGACATCCACCGTGTCGAGCAGCGGCGTATGCGGACGGTCAGTCATCTCGCCGTCATACTGGTAACCGCCAATAGTGTCGAACGAAAAGGGCGGGTGGGCCCGCCGATGCCCCGCGCCCGCGGCAGAGCCGGATCAGCGCTCCTCTTCGTCCCCGGCCCGATGTTTCGCCGCGCCGACCTGCGCATAGAGGCCGCGCACCATCAGATCGGTGAACACCAGCATGACCCCGATCATCCCGACGAGCAGCGCCACCGCGGCGACGGGAAAAGGCCCGATCGCCTCCAGCGACCCGCGCCGCATCAGCACCGCGAGCACCACCGCGGCAGCCATCAGCGCATAGCCGATCAGGCGCGGGATCCGGCTCACCGGCCCTGTATCCGGGCCATGCCGCGGGAACCAATGGCGGCGCGGGGGGATATGAGAGCGACGAAGGAGCATTGATGCATGAAAGGCACGATGGAGCCAAAAGCGTCAGGCGGCAAGATGAAGCCGTTGCAATGGCGGGACATTTACTTACGCCTCCGTAAAGAGGGGCCAGAACACAGGAAAACAGGTGGATGCTGATGCCCGATCTGACATTGTTGTTCCGCATGGTCCGCCCGGCTCGCCTGATCCCGCCTCTCGCCGCATTCGCCATCGCAGCGTTCGCGACCCCTGCCGCCGCCGAAGATATATCGCTCCCCTACGATCTGACCGCGGGCTCCGACACGACGCTCGCCACCGGCGACGCCAATCGATCGGCGCGTTACCTGCAGGAGACCGAGGACCTCGACGAAAATATCCTGCTGCCCGCGAGGCGCCCGCAGGACGACACCCCCGACAGAAAATGGGCGCGCGACTATTTTGCGGTCGCCGCAGGGGTGCTCAGCACGCCGCAGTACAGCGGCTCCGACGACCGGCGAATCCTGCCCGCCTTCTTGTTCCGCGGGCGAGTCAGCGGCTATTCCTTTTCGACCCGCGGCACCAATTTCCAGATCGACCTGATCCGCCAGCGCCAGGGCCAAAAGACCGACTTCAAATTCGGGCCGACGATCAGCCTGCGCGGCGGCCGCAGCGGCACGACCGACGATCCGCAGGTCGCCGCGCTCGGCAAACGCAAGATGGCGGTCGAAATGGGTCTTTTTGCCGGCGTCACCCACACCGGCGTCATCACCAGCCAATACGACCAGATCGGCTTCCGCCTCTCGGCGTCGCAGGACATATCGGGCCGCCATGGCAGCTGGGCGGTATCGCCGGCAATCGACTATGGCACCCCCCTGTCGAAACGCGCCTATATAGGCGTGTCGGCATCGATGAATTTCTACGGCAAGGGTTTCGGCCGCTATTATTACGACATCGACGCGCTCGGCAGCGCCGCCAGCGGACTTCCCGTCTACACCGGCGCGGGGCGCAAGCCGACCGCGGGCAAATATACGCTCGGCATCGCCGGGGCCTATGGCCTGTCGGGCGACCTGCGCAAGGGCTTCACGCTGATCGGCGGGGCGCAATATGGCCGCATCGCCTCGCGCTTCGCCAAATCGCCGATCGTGGCGGAGGTCGGCGACGCCGACCAGTGGGTCTTCGGCGGAGGGGTCGCCTATCAGTTCTGACGGGCGGCGAGCGATCGCCTGCACCTCGAAACCGACTTAGGCTCTTGGAACCGGCCGAAAATACGGGCATCACCGGCACAGCGGGATCGAAGCGCGCCGCCGCCAGGTCCCGATTCCAGGTTTCAAGACCGCCAGTTTTCAAGACAGGGAGCAGCAAGATGACGATTGGTTCGCGCCGCAAACAGGCCATTGCCGGGGGCCTCGCCGTCGCCGGGGTGCTCGCGCTCGCCGGCTGTGCCGGGACAAGCAAGACGCCGACGTCGACCATGCCTCCACCCGACGCCTATGCCCCGCTCACCGACGCGAAGGGCGCCGATCGCGGCCGCGCCGACATCTATCGCGATACCAGCGGCCTCCGGATCGAACTGGTCGCGCGCGGTTTCGCGCCGGGCACCTATGGCATGCACGTCCATGCGGTCGGGCAATGCACGCCGCCCGATTTCGCCAGCGCGGGCCCGCACTGGAACCCGACCGGCGCGCAGCACGGCCGCGAAAATCCGATGGGCGCCCACCATGGCGACCTGCCCAATCTCGTGATCGAAACCGACCAGATCGGCCGCGCAACGCTGCAACTCGTCGGATCGCGTTTCGAGGGCGAGGGCGCGCTGCTCGACGCCGACGGCGCCGCCTTCGTCATCCACGCCGGACCCGACGACTACAAGACCGATCCCAGCGGCAACAGCGGCGGCCGCGTCGCGTGCGGCGTGATCGTCCGCGAAGCGAAATAAGCGCCAACTCTCCGGCGCCGCCATCCCGGTCCCGGCCGGGCTGGCGGCCCGGACCGGGGTCGCACTTCTAGGCCTCCGCCGCGCGCTCCGCGATCGTCGCCTCGGCCTGCGGGACGGCGCGGTAGGCATACAGCAACAGTCCGAGCGCGATCGGCGCGACGCCGATCAGCGACAATATGCCGGTGCGCAGGTCGCCGACGGGCTTGCCATCGACGATCGTGCCGGCAAGGTCCGAAATCTGCCCGACCATATAGGGGCCGAACGACAGGCCGACGAGCGTGGTGCCGAGGAAGAAGGCGGCGGTCGCGGTGCCGCGCATCCTTGGCAGCACCAGATCCTGCGTCGTCGCCGCGGCCGCGCCGAGTGCGGCGGCGCCGAGCATGCCGGCGAGGAAGTTCATGGCATAGAAGAGCGTCGAATTTGCGGTCGTATAGCCGATCCAGATCGGGATGATCGGCGCGACGACGCCGAAGATGATCATCAGGATGCGTCCTGCGGGGTTTTTCGCGCGCAGATGATCGGCGACGCGGCCGCCGATGATCACCCCGACGAAGCCCGCGACCGCGCCGTTCGCGCCGAGGATGAAGGCGAGTTCCTGCTTGGGCAGCCCGAGCACGATCTCGGCATAGGGCGCCGACCAGAAGGCGAGCGCATAGGCCGCGAGCGCGACGAGGCCGTAGCCCAGCGTCGTGCAGAGAAAGGCCGGGGTGCCCCAGATCAGCCGGAAGGTCGCGGGGTCGTGCGCGCGCAGCGTGCATGCCCAGGAAAACACCGCATAATAGCCGACCCCGACCGCCGACCATTGCGGGAAATTGCCCGTCAGTTCGATCATCCACCACGCGAAGGCGCCGATCGCGGCGGCGAAGCCGAGGTTGATCGCCAGCGCCGCGGGGCCGCGCTTCGCGGCGCCGATCAGCGTCAGCGGCGGCACGATCATCGACAAATCCTTGCCGAATTCGCGGAACGGCGCCGGCGAACTCGGGCTCGGCGCCCCGTCCAT
>NZ_DATMST010000149.1:0-5610 GCF_035565275.1 Sphingopyxis sp. | reverse complement strand
CTGCGTCCCGGCGCCGACCGCCTGCCGCAGATGCATGGCGACCCGCGTCCGCGCGGCGCGATCCGCGCCTCGCTGCCCGACTGGCTCGCTTACTCACCCTACGCCGACCAGATCGTCGCGCTGCGCCCCGCGCATATCAGTCATGGCGGTGCGGGCGCGGTCTATGTCATCCTGCGCAGATCGCGCGAGGATTAGAGGAAAGCGCGCATCAATATGCCGCGATAGATCGCGGTCAACCTGTGCAAATCTTCTACCGCGACCGCCTCGTCGAGCTTGTGCATCGTCGCATTGGTCAGCCCGAACTCGACCACAGGACACAGCGCGTGGAGGAAGCGCGCGTCCGACGTGCCGCCGGTCGTCGACATTTCGGGCATCACATCGGTCTCGGCATGGATCGCCTCGGCGACCAGTTCGGACAGGTCGCCCGGCGGGGTCAGGAAGGCCTCGCCCGAAATCTTGCCCGATATCTTCGCCTTCGGTTCGACGTCGTGCGCGATCCGCTCGACCAGCGCGACAAGGTCGGCGCCCCTATACTGGTCGTTGAAACGGATCGACAGCCGCGCCCGTGCCGACGCCGGGATGACGTTTGTTGCGCCATTGCCGACCTCGAGATCGGTGAATTCGATGTTCGACGGCTGGAACCAGTCGTTGCCGCTGTCGAGCGCCAACCTATCGATCGCCGCCAATATCCTGACCAGCTTGGGGATCGGATTGTCGGCAAGGTGGGGGTAGGCGACATGGCCCTGCGTCCCCGGTACGTCGATCCAGATATTGACCGACCCGCGCCGCCCGATCTTCACCATGTCGCCGAGCTTGTTCACCGACGTCGGCTCGCCGACGACGATCATGTCGGGCTTCACGCCGCGTGCGTCCATATGCTCCATCAGCGCGCGGGTGCCGAAGATCGCGGGGCCTTCCTCGTCGCCGGTGATGATCAGGCTGACCGTTCCCGCATCGACCGGTGTGGCGGCCGCCGCAGCGACAAAGGCCGCGATCGAGCCCTTCATGTCGACCGCGCCGCGGCCATAGAGCAGGTCGCCGCGTATCTCGGGAGCAAAGGCATCGCCGGTCCAGCCCACCCCCGGCGGCACGACGTCGAGATGCCCGGCAAAGCCGAAATGCTTCGGTCCCTTGCCCGCGCGCACCGCGAGCAGGTTTTCGACCGGCCCGTCGGGTTCGATCCCGTCGACGAAACGCTCGACGGTAAAGCCGAGCGGGACGAGCGCCGCCTCCAGCGCGTCGAACACGGCGCCCATGGCGGGGGTGACGCTCGGCGCGGCGATCAGCGCCTTCGCGAGTTCTACGGGATCGACGGTGATGCTCATGCCGCTCCCTTACCCCCTCGCCGCCGCTCAAGTCGAGGCTTTGCATCGCATCGCCTTTGTGCGAAACAAAGGAAGAACAAAACCACGAGGACTTCCATGCCCAAGCTCGATCTCGATACGATCCCGCAAACCAACGCTACCGGCTACCCCGCGCCTTACGATCAGCCGGTGCAGGGCCGCTGGTACCGCCGTCTCTCCCCCGCCACGGGCCTCGGCGATTTCGCCGCGAGTCACGTCGTGCTCAAACCCGGTGCCTGGTCGTCGCAGCGCCACTGGCACGACGGCGAGGACGAGATGCTGGTGATGATATCGGGCGAGGCGGTGCTGATCGAGGACGACGGACGCTGGCCGATGCGCGCGGGCGACATCGCCGTCTGGCCCAAGGGCAATACCAACGGCCATCATCTGGTCAACGAATCGGACAGCGACTGCGTCTTCGTCGCGCTGGGCGGCGGCAAGAAATACGACACCGGCGGCGGCTATTCGGACATCGACATGCTGTTCACGCCCGACGGCTATTTCCACAAGGACGGCACACCCTATCCGGCGACGCGCATTCCCTAACGGATATCGAAGGCGAGCAGGGTGAAGCGCGCCGGGGTCGTCGCGAAAACGCCGTGCCCGCGCGGCCCGCCGAGCGCGCCGAAGGTCAGCCCCAGCCGGTCGGCATCGGCCAGCGCGGCGCGCATCGCATCGGGGTTCGATCCCGACGTCCGTCCCATGACCGAAATCCAGTCCGGATCGTCGAGGCGAACGCGCATCTCATATTCGCCCGGCGCAAGCGCCCTGACCGTCGCGGCCGGTGAAAACCAGCGATAATGTTCATAGCGCCCCTTCGCCGACCAGGTATCGCCGCGCCGCTGGAGATAGAGCGACAGCGCCGCGGGCAGGTCGGGGCTTTCCTGCGGGACGAAGCGCGTCCCGGGCCGCGCGTCGATGCGGTAGCGAACGGTGATCCGCGACTTTCCGGCCAGCGAGCCCGGACGGAAGGTGACATAATGGACATGCCCCGTCGCGGCGTCGGGGGCAGGGAAGTCGAACGTCCAGCCGGTGGGCGTCGGCCGCGGCCGCAGGGGCATGCCGACCGAATAATTCTTGCCGCGGATGACGGGGCCGATTTCCCAGTCGGGGGCGCCGGGCGCCGCGGCGATCGCGACGGGGGCAAGCAGGGCAAGGCCCATGCAGCTCAGGATGGATCGTCTTTGCATGCCCCGTCCTATCATGCCGCCGGCATCGGTTCCTGAACGGCCGGTTCGTGCCGGGTTCAGCCCTCGACCGGCCCTTCGAACTTCTCGATTATCCAGTCCTCGGCCTGCGCGCCGCCGATCCATTCCTGCATGCACGGATGGCTGATCACCGCCTGCGCATAGGCCGCCGCAAAGCGCGGCAGCGGGATCGAATAGGTGACGAAGCGCGTCACGACGGGCGCGAACATGATGTCGGCCGCCGACCAGCTGCCGAAGAGAAAGTCGCCTTCGCCGCCGAACCGCGCGCGCGCCTCGGCCCAGATCTGGAAGATGCGCACGACGTCGGCCTGCACCTCGGGCAGCAGCTCGGCCGGCGGATAGATGCGCCGGATGTTCATGCTGTGGTTGCGGCGCAGCGCCGCGAAGCTCGAATGCATTTCGGCCGCCATCGACCGCGCCATCGCGCGCGCCGGCATGTCGTCGGGCCAGAAACCCTTCGTGCCGCCGGTCTTTTCGTTGAGGTAATCGATGATCGCGAGGCTGTCCCACACGACGATATCCTCGCCGTCCCACAGGATCGGCACCTTGCCGCCCGACGGTGCGAACTCGTCGCCCTCGCGGCGGTTCGACCAGTCCTCGTCGTAAAGCGGGACGGTGACTTCCTCGAACGGCAGGCCGCTGTGCTTGACCGCGAGCCAGCCGCGCAGGCTCCAGCTGGAATATGCCTTGTTGCCGAGGAAGAGTTTCATGGGGTCTCCGGTTTCCCCTTCCGCTTGCGGGAGGGGTCAGGGGGGGCTGTTTCGGCCCGAAGTCCCCGCTACATGCCCTCACCCAACCCCTCCCGCAAGCGGAAGGGGAGGAAAAGGTCAGCTCTCGACCGCCTCCAGCACCGCGGTGCGCAGTTCGGCGATGCCCATGCCCTTTTCGCTGCTCGTCGCGATCACCTGCGGGTGCGCGGCGGGATGCTTGCGCGCTTCGGCCTCGGTCGCGGCCTGCACCGCTTCGAGTTCGGTCGCCTTGATCTTGTCGGCCTTGGTCAGGACGATGCGATAGCTGACCGCCGCGGTGTCGAGCATTTCGAGCACGTCGCGGTCGACGTCCTTGATCCCGTGGCGGCTGTCGATCAGCACGAGCGTGCGCTTCAGCACCGCGCGGCCGCGGAGGTAATCGTTGATCAGGAAGCGCCATTTCCTGACGACATCCTTCGGCGCCTTGGCAAAGCCGTAGCCGGGCATGTCGACCAGCCGGAAAATCAGCGGCTCGCCGACGTCGAAATAGTTGAGCTCCTGCGTCCGCCCCGGCGTGACCGACGTACGCGCCAGCCCGTTCCGGTTCGTCAGCGCGTTGAGCAGCGACGATTTGCCGACATTCGATCGTCCGGCAAAGGCGATTTCGGGCATGCTGGGCGGCGGCAGGTGTTCGAGCGCCGGCGCCGATTTCAGGAACGCGATCGGCCCTGAAAACAGTTTGCGTGCGCGCTCGGCCCTTTCGGGATCGGCACCGGGTTCAAGATCGACTTCGCTCACTTTGCCGGTGCCGCCTTCAGCTGCGGGAACTTGCGGTACATCCACTGCTGCTGCGCGATCGACAGGATGTTGTTCGTGATCCAGTAGAGCAGCAGGCCCGCGGCGAACGGCGCCATGATGAACATGAACAGCCACGGCATGATCTTGAACACCTGCTGCTGCACGGGGTCGGTCGCCTGCGGGTTCAGGCGGAACTGCAGGAACATCGTGATGCCCAGGATCACCGCGAGGATGCCGATCGACAGGATCGACGGCGGGGTGAAGGGCAGGAGGCCGAACAGGTTCAGGATGTGCAGCGGATCGGGCGCCGACAGATCCCTGATCCACAGGATGAACGGCTGGTGGCGCATTTCGATCGTCAGCATCAGCACCTTGTACAGCGCGTAGAAGATCGGGATCTGGATGACGATCGGCAGACAGCCGGCGAGCGGATTGATCTTCTCGTCCTTGTAGAGCTTCATCAGCTCCTGCTGCATCTTCGGCTTGTCGTCCTTGTACCGGTCCTGCAGCGCTTTCATCTTCGGCTGGACGAGGCGCATCTGCGCCATCGATCCGAACTGGCGCTGCGCGATCGGGAACATCAGGGCGCGGATGATCAGCGTCAGCACCATGATCGCGACGCCGAAATTGCCGACCTGCTTGAACAGCCAGTCGAGCAGCTTGAAGATCGGCACCTCGAAAAATTCGAACCAGCCCCAGTCGATCGCGTTCGACAGGCGCGTGATGCCCTGATCATCCTGATATTTCGACAGGATGCTCACTTCCTTCGCGCCGGCGAAAATGCGGCTCGTCGTCGTGACCTGCTTGCCCGGCGCCACGGTTGCGAAATCGCGCGCGAACAGCGTCTGGTAGTTGTTCGTGCTCGGCGAGCTGATCGCTGCGGTCACGCGCTCGCCCTTCGCCGGGACGATCGCGGCGAGCCAATATTTGTCGGTGAAGCCGAGCCAGCCCGCCGAATTATAGCGGACGGTGCGGTTCGGCGCCTCCTCGACATCGTCATAATCGGTGTCGAACACCGATTTGCCGCCCAGATATCCGGTCGGACCGACGTGGATCGTCCAGCTGTCCTGCTCGTGCGGGTCGGTCGGCTTGCCGAGGCGGTCGATCAGCGCAAAGCTGCTTGCGGTCACCGGCGCGGCGCCGGTGTTGGCGATCGTCTGCTTTGCGGTGATCAGGTAATTGGCGTCGATGCTGTATTCGATGCGGAAGGTCTGGCCGGTGGCGTTCGCCCAGCTCAGCGTGACCGGCGTCGCGGGGGTCAGCTTCGCGCCGCTCGCGGTCCAGACGGTGTTTGCGTTCGGCACTGCGATGCCCTGCGCTGACCAGCCGATGCTGGCGAAATAGGCCGCCTTGGTGCCGCCCGGCGCGAACAGGCGGACCGGCGGCGAATCCTTCCTGATCGTCTGGCGATATTTGCTGAGCGTGATGTCGTCGATGCGCGCGCCGACAAGATTGATCGATCCGGCGATCGCGGGGGTTTCGATCGGGATACGATTGCCATCGGCGAGCACCGCTTCGACCGGGCGGATCGCCTGCGGTGCGGCCGCGGCGGGGGCGCCAGGCGCCGGCAGC
>NZ_DATMST010000148.1:0-29716 GCF_035565275.1 Sphingopyxis sp. | reverse complement strand
ACGGCCGCGGCCGCCACGACGTTCCTGCTTGCGCATCATCACCGACGGACCCTTTTCGAGTTCGTCGACCTTGATGGTGAGCCAGCGGATGATATCTTCGTTGATCGCAGCCTGACGCTCGATCTCTGCGATGGCTTCGCCCGACACTTCGGCCGAGAGCATCACATAATGACCCTTGCGGTTCTTCTGGATCTTGTAGGCGAGCTGCTTGAGGCCCCAGGTCTCGGTCTTGTGGACCGTGCCCTTGAATTCGCCGATGACGTTGGTGACGGTTTCCGCCAGCGCGTCGACCTGAGCCTGGCTCAGGTCCTGACGCGCGATAAAGACATGCTCGTAAAACGGCATGGTGCGCTTCCTTCGATTTGGCCGATCGCTGGCTTCGCGCCAATCGCGAAACCCCTCCGGCTGTCGTCAAGCCTTGCGGATTGGTGCAAAGCAAACGGGGCGATGGCAACGTGGCCTCGCCCCGAATGAGCGCGCCTATACAGATTCGGGCGAAAGAATCAAGCGCGGAGCGCCAGCTTTTCCAGGAGTTCATGCCCGAATTCGGTCAGCGTATCATCGCGCGCGCCGAGGATAAGGATGCGGTCGCCCGCCTTCGCTTCGTCGAGCATTGCCGCGCCGCAATGGGCGCGCGTCGTCAGGTGCATCGCATCGGCGCCGCCGGCGACGATATCGGCCACCAGCGCCTCGCTCCCGACGCTGCGGTCGACGGTGCCGCCGAAATAGACCGGATCACAGACATAGAGCCTGTCGCCGCCGCGCATTCCTTTGGCAAAGCTCGCCGCGAGTTCCGTGCCCATCTGGCGCAGCGGGCCATAGCCGTGCGGCTGGAAAAAGAGCAGGGCGCGGCCAGGCAGTTCGGCGACGGCGGCGAGCGTCGCGGCGACCTTGTCGGGGTTGTGCGCAAAGTCGTCGATAACGGTGACGCCGCCCGCTTGCCCCAGGACTTCGTACCGGCGCGCCAGACCCGCGAAACCGGCGAGCGCCGCAACCGACTGCGCGACCGGTATATTGACCGCCCGCGCGGCGGCGATCGCTGCCAGCGCATTAGCGGCATTGTGCCGTCCGGGCATGCGCAGGCGGACCGCGTGGCGGTCGCCCGCAAAGCTCACGGCAAAGCGACAGCCGTCGGGAAGAGCCTCGAAATCACTCCCCCGCATCGCCGCACCATCGCCAAAGCCGAAGCGCAGATTGTTGTCGGCGTTGAACAAAGGGACGGATTCGGGGTCGTCGGCGTTGATCACCGCGATGCGCGCCTTGGCGGTGAAGTCGCCGAATAGCTGATGCAACTCGGCAAGGCTTTTGTGGTCGAGGCTGATGTTGGTGACCACCGCGACGTCGGGACGGTAGAGAGCGATCGATCCGTCGCTTTCGTCAACCTCGCTCACATAGGTTTCGGCGTCGCCGACCAGCGCGCTGGCAAAGGGGCGGTCGTCACCCGAAAAGTTGCGCATTACCGCGCCGTTCATCACCGTCGGTTTGCGGCCCGCGCTTTCGAGAATCCAGCCGATCATTCCGGTGACAGTCGATTTGCCGCTCGTTCCGCCGACGCCGATCGCCTTGTCTGCTGCATTGAAAAGCGCCGCATTCAGGTCGGCGCGCGTCATGCGCGACAGGCCGAGCGCGTTGGCCGCGGCGATATCGGGAACGCTGTCTTCGATCGCGGCCGAGGCGACGAGGATCTGGCCCGCCTGCGGCCCGCTGCCGTCCTGCGGATAAAAGGCAATGCCCTGACTTTCGAGCCACGAGAATTTCTCAGGCGTCCGCCCCTGATCGCGGCTGCGATCCGATCCCGAAACCGCAGCGCCTCGCGCCGCGACGATCATCGCGAGCGGTAACATGCCCGACCCGCCGATGCCGCAGAAGAAATAGGATTTGTTTTCCGACATGGCGCGGCGTTATGGCCTTGGCGAAGGGTTTGCAACCGCACCCGCCGCAATAACCGCTCGCGTCGGGCGGATCGAGGAATCAGCCAGCCCATGCGTATCGGCATCGTTGCCCCCTCGACCCCCATCCTTCCCGATGACGCCGAAGCCGTGCGTGCGCTCGCGAGCCTCGGCTACCCCGACGTCGAATTGATCTTCGACCCGCAATGCTTCGCAACGCACGGCCATTTCGCGGGCGAGGATGGCCACCGCTTCGCCGCACTCATCGAGATGGCGAACCGTCCCGACATCGACGCGATCTGGTTCGCGCGCGGCGGTTATGGCGCGTGCCGGATCGCCGAAGATGCGGTCGCGGCGATGACCGACGTCGCGCGGGGGAAGGCGTTCCTCGGCTATTCGGATCAGGGCAATCTGCTCGGAGCGCTCTATCGCGACGGCTTCGATCATGTCGCGCATGGCCCGATGGTCGCCGATATCCGCCGCGAGGGTGGCGACGCGGCGGTTCTTCGCGCACTCGACTGGCTTGTCGCGCGCGATCCTGCGGCGTGCGAGGCCGGGCTCCAGCACGGAGCGCGCCATGCGGCGTTCAACCTGATGACGCTGTCGATGCTGCTGGGCACGCCGCTCGAACCCGATCTTTCGGGGCATGTCCTGCTCGTCGAAGAGGTCAGCGAATATCTCTATGCCTTCGACCGCGCCTTCTTCCATGTCACCAGCTATCTGGCTCCGCGCGGGCTGGCCGGCCTTCGGCTCGGTCGGGTGAGTGATATCCCCGAAAACGACCGCCCCTTTGGCATGGCCGCCGAAGAGATCGCGCAGGGCTGGTGCGCACGCGCGGGCATACCCTGGCTCGGGCGGGCCGACATCGGCCACGACGTGGCGAACAAGGTCGTGCCCTTCGGCTTGCATCGCGCGGGGTGAGGGAATAGGCGCGCGGTAACGAATGGTATCGCAGGGGACGCAACATGCGCGCATTTATTTTTCCGGGTCAGGGCAGTCAGGCGGTCGGCATGGGCAAGGCCCTCTGCGACGCATCGCCGGTTGCGCGTGAAGTGTTTCAGGAAGTCGACGACGCGCTGGACCAGAAGCTGTTCCGGTTGATGAGCGAAGGCCCCGAGGACCAGCTGACGCTCACCGAAAACGCCCAGCCTGCGATCATGGCGAACGCGATCGCGACGCTGCGCGTGCTCGAAAAGGAAGGCGGCGTCACGCTGTCGGCCAAGGCCGATTATGTCGCGGGCCACAGTCTCGGCGAATATAGCGCGCTCTGCGCTGCGGGTGCCTTCGACCTTGCGACCACCGCACGGCTTCTGAAGACGCGCGGGCAGGCGATGCAGGCGGCGGTGCCCGTCGGCGTCGGCGCGATGGCGGCGCTGCTCGGCGCCGATATCGAAACGGCGCAGAAGCTTGCCGACGCTGCTGCCGAGGGTGAGGTCTGCACCGTCGCCAACGACAATGACCCGTCGCAGGTCGTGATCTCGGGCCACAGGGGTGCGGTCGAGCGCGCGGTCGCGCTGGTCAAGGATTATGGCATCAAGCGCGGTGTGTTGCTGCCTGTCTCGGCGCCCTTCCATTGCCCGCTGATGCAGCCGGCAGCCGATGCGATGGCCGAAGCGCTCGGCGCGAATCCGCCTGCCGCGCCATTTGTGCCGGTTGTCGCAAATGTGACCGCCAGCCCGGCCAGCGATCCGGACGCGATCCGCGACCTCCTGGTAAGCCAGGTCACCGGGCGCGTCCGCTGGCGCGAAAGCGTCGGTTCGATGGAGGATATCGGCGTCACGCACTTCGTCGAATTCGGCGGCAAGGTCCTCTCGCCGATGGTCAAGCGCAGCGCATCGGGCGAGGTCGAGACGGCCAGCGTGATTTCGATGGACGACATCGAAGCATTGCTCAAGACGCTCTAAATTACAGAATTCAGGAGAATGCAGATGTTCGATCTCACCGGCATGACCGCCCTCGTCACCGGCGCCTCGGGCGGCATCGGTTCGGCTATCGCGCAGGCACTGGCCGCGCAGGGTGCCCGGCTTGCGGTGTCGGGCTCCAACGCCGACAAGCTGAACGCCTTCCGCGCCGCACTCGGCGGCGATCATGTCGCGCTGCCCTGCAACCTTGGCGATGCCGCCGCGGTCGATGCGCTTGTTCCTTCGGCGGTCGAGGCGCTGGGGCAACTCGATATCCTCGTGAACAACGCCGGGGTGACGCGCGACAATCTGATCATGCGGATGAAGGATGACGAGTGGTCGGACGTCATCCGCATCAACCTCGAAGCCAATTTCCGCCTCGCGCGCGCCGCGGCGAAGCCGATGATGAAGGCGCGGTTCGGCCGCATCATCTCGATCACCAGCGTCGTCGGCGCCACCGGCAATCCGGGGCAGGCCAATTATGCCGCCTCGAAGGCGGGCGTGACCGGAATGACCAAGGCGCTGGCGCAGGAACTCGCGAGCCGCGGCGTCACCGCGAACTGCGTCGCGCCGGGTTTCATCGCCACCGCGATGACCGACGACCTGCCCGACGCGCAAAAGGAAGCGCTCAACCAGCGCATCCCGGCGGGCCGGATGGGTGAGGGCAGCGATATCGCTGCGGCGGTCGTCTATCTCGCGTCGAAAGAGGCGGCCTATGTCACGGGCCAGACGTTGCATGTGAACGGCGGGATGGCCATGCTGTCCTGAGGCCGGTCTATCGAGAACGGAAGACGAGTCGATGTTCAGGACTTTGATGGCTGCGGCGATGCTGGTGTCTGCGGCGCTGCCCGGCGCGGTCATGGCGCAAGAGGGTGAAAAGTTCGACTGCGTTGTCGCTTCGATCCCGAGCGACGCCAAGGCGGCGCTCGGCGGTGCGATGGGGGGCGGGGGCGATGAAGCTTCGCGCGAAGTCCTGTTCAAAAATCTGGCGACCGTGGCCGACGCATGCGCCGCGCGTCATGGCATCGCGGCCGAGCAGAAGGCCGCTTATTTCGATTACAGCCTTGCGCGCATCGCGCGCGAATGGCTCGCAGCGGATATGGGAAAGCTCGATCTGTCGCCCGCGGTGGTCGACAAGGCGCTCCACTTCGGCCCGGGCGGAACGAATCCCGACCTGTCGACCAATATGACCGAAGAGCAGATCATGACGATCGTCCAAGCCTATGTCGATGCCGGCGTTGACATCGAAAAGATCGACGGCGCGGCATGGGAAAAGGTCGGCGCCTATGCGGCCGCGACCTCGATCTACTGGAACAAGCGCAAGCAGCTCGCCTTCTGAAACCGAACGGGCCGGGTCCGGTTGAACCGGACCCGGCCCTCGGGACGAGCGGAGAAGAGTTAGAAGCTCGCCCGGGCTGTGAGCCGGAAATCGCGACCGGCGAGCGGCACATAATCCTTGGTAAAGCTGGCGTGGCGGCGTGCTTCGACGTCGAAGATATTGTTCGCCGACAGGCTGAGCGTCAGATTCTTCGTATCGGGAAGCGGGCGCCAGCTGAGCGACGCGTTGACCAAGGTGAAGCCGTCGGTCGGCGTCTCGAACTGTGCGGTGCGCGTCTGGTCGTCGGTCCATTCAACCTCGACGCGCGCATCGAGCCGTTCGCCTTGCGCTTCGAGCCCGCCCAGCACGCGCAGCGGCGGGATACGCGGCACGTTGCGATCGAGGCCTGCGTTCTTGATCCTGGCACGCGTCATGTCGGCGGTGACATCGCTCACGATATTGAACCCGCCGATCTGTGCCAGCCGTGCGCTCGCTTCGGCCTCGAAACCCCAGACACGCGCGTCGCGCTGGAAATACTGGAAGACGGGCAACTCATCCTGTTCCGCGCCCGTCGCCGCCGAATAGACGAAATTGTCGAACCAGTTCGAATAGCCGGTCAGGCTCAGGTTGAACGCGTCGGTCTTGATCTTGAACGAGGCTTCGGCCCCCCAGTTGGATTCACGCTTCAGGTTCGGGTCGCCGAGCTCGAAGCTCTGCGTCGCGATGTGCGGACCGTTCGACAGCAGTTCCTCGGCCGAGGGCGCGCGGACCGCCCGCGATACCGAGACGCCGAATTTCGCGCCCTCGAATAAATCATAGGTCGCACCGAGCGCGCCCGAGAAGCTGTCGAAGCTGCGATCGAAGCCCAGCGTCTGTGCGCGCACGCTGGTCTTTTCGTAGCGCGCCGCGGCTTCGAGGCCGAGCGGGCCCGCCGTATATTCCTGCAGCGTGAACAGCGCGAACTGATCGGTCAGGTTCCGAGGTACGAACGCCTCGGCTCCGATCGCGTCGAAATCGCGGTGGCTGTACTGCACGCCGCTTGCGCCGCGCCAGCCGCCGCGGTCGCTCTGCGCCAGCTCGATCCGGCCTTCGATGCCCTGATTGGTGAAGACGGTGCCGACTTCGTCGCCCTCGAATTCGGTGTGCTTGTAATCGGCGAAGCCCGCACGGATGCGCAGCTTGTCGAAAAAGCCGTCGCCCAGCTCGACTTCGCCGCGAAGGTCGGCGCGCCATTGCTTCATCCCAATGGTGACGGGGCCTTCGCCATGCTCATGCCCGCCTTCTTCTTCCTCGCCGCCGTGGTCATGCGCGGTGTTCGGGCGGTCGGGCACACCATAGTTGGTGTCGTAATAGCCGATCGAAATACCGAGCTGGCCGCCGTCGTTGATCAGCGACAGGCCGCCGCCGGCGGTCCAGGTCTCGCTTTGCGTATTGTCGATCTTGCCGCGCTTCCCTGCCTGGGCGGTCAGTTCGGCTGCTTCGTCGGCATGGCCATCCTCAAGCGCATGTTCGGCAAGATGAAGCAGGTCGCCGCGAATATCAGGGGCATAGACAAAGCCGCCGCTGCGCATGTCGCCCGTCTTTCGCCAGCTTCCGTCAACATGCGCGACCACCTGCGGGCTCAGCGCAACGTCGATCGAGCCACCGATATTGCGGTCGTCGGCGGCGGTCGCATAGCCGCCGATCGCGTCGACATGGACGTGGTCGGCGGGAACCTTCCTGGGGATCCGACGGTCGAACATATTTACTGCGCCGCCGATGGCCTGACTGCCGAACAGGAGCACGGCAGGTCCACGCAGGATTTCGATACGCTCAACGGTCAGCGGGTCTATGGTGACCGCGTGATCGGCGGAGGTGTTCGATGCATCGATCGACCCGATGCCGTCGGTCAGAACGCGCACGCGCTCGCCCGAAAAACCCCGCAGGACGGGGCGCGACGCGCCGGGAGAAAAGCTCGTCGCCGACACGCCCGGCTGCCGTGTGAGTGTGTCGCCGATCTGCCCGCGGATATCACGCGCCAGTTCATCACCCTCGAGCACCGACACATTGCCGAGGATGTCGAGGCTGCGGACATAGGGTGCGGTGACGACGATCGGTCCGCCCGCGTGCACATCGTCGCCGCTTACCGGAGCACTGTCTTGCGCGAAAGCGGGAGTGGCAAGGATCAGGGCGAAGGTGAAGCCGGTGGAAGAAAGCAAACGCATAAGGGGAGAGTCCTGTTTTGTGGCAACCTGTGGCGGTTCCAGTAATGATATACTGTTACAGCTGCAAGCCCCCGTCGACGCGCTTCAGGTCGTTGGTCGTTGCTGACAGACCGTTCGTCGACAAAGGCCGGCAATTGCCGAGGCAAGCGAAGCTGTCTTGCGACGTTCATGGCGCCGCCCTAAATCATGGCGCATGACCATTGCCGAAAACAGTCTCGCCCTCATTGGCAACACACCTTTAGTGCTGCTCAAGGGTCCCAGCGAAGCCACTGGCTGCGAAATCTGGGGCAAGTGCGAATATGCGAACCCCGGCGGGTCGGTGAAGGACCGCGCTGCGCTCTATATCGTTCGTGACGCCGAGGAGAATGGCAGTCTGCGCCCCGGCGGCACAATCGTCGAGGGGACGGCGGGCAACACAGGCATCGGCTTGGCGCTCGTCGGCAACGCGCTCGGCTACAAGACGATCATCGTCATGCCCGACAATCAGAGCGCCGAGAAAATGGCGACGATTCGCGCGCTTGGCGCCGAGCTGGTGCTCGTTCCGCCCGCGCCTTTTGCCAATCCCGGCCATTTCGTCCACACCTCGCGCCGTATCGCCGAAGAGACCGACAATGCGATCTGGGCGAACCAGTTCGACAATATCGCCAATCGCAAATCGCATGTGCACGGCACGGCGGAAGAAATCTGGACGCAGATGGATGGACGCATCGACGGCTTTACCTGTGCGGCAGGCACCGGCGGCACGATCGCGGGAACCGGACTCGGTCTGAAGGCGAAAAACGCCGATATCGTCATCGCGCTCACCGATCCGCACGGCGCGGGCCTCTATAATTATTACCAGTGCGGAGAGCTGAAGGCCGAAGGGAGCAGCGTCGCCGAGGGCATTGGTCAGAACCGCATCACCGCCAATCTCGACGGCGCGCCGATCGATACGCAGTTCCGTATTTCCGATGCCGAGGGCCTCGCCGTGGCCCGTCGCCTGCTCGACGAGGAAGGGCTGTGCCTCGGCCTGTCGTCGGGGATCAACGTCGCCGGAGCGATGGCGCTGGCGCGGCAACTGGGGCCGGGCAAGCGCATTGCAACCATCCTGTGCGACAGCGGGTTTCGCTATCTCTCGACACTCTACAACCCCGAGTGGTTGGCGAGCAAAGGCCTGGCGGAAACGTCAGAGGAGACGGGAACGTGAGCGGTATCAGGGTCGACGCCAACCCGGCGCGCAAGGCGGAGTCCGCGTCTGCTCCGGCCTTGGTGCCCGTTAACGACACAATGCGGCGCCTGCAGATCGGTATCGCCGGGGTGCTCACGGTGTTGCTGCTCGTCGGCATGGCGGGGCTGATCGGGGAGCGTGCGCGCGAGCGTGCAGCCAGCGATGCGGCGGTGGTCGAGGAAGTCAAGATGCCGGGCGAGCCAACCGCGAGCGGCGCTCCGCTTGAGGAACTGGGCGTTCAGCCGGTTTCGCCGTCTTCGAAAGATGAAAATGGGGCGACCTCGGTTAAAGTGCCGCAGGCGGCGCCGACGGCAGCGGTTCCCGATCTCGAACCCGACCCCGCTCTCCAGCGCGCGCGCCAGTCGAAGCAGTGACATCGACGTCGCGCCGGCTTTTGCTGCGCGCCTTTATGACGGCTCTCGCTGCCGCCGCCCTGGCCTGGATCGCGGGCGGGCAGGCACTACTCGGCCGCGTCGATCCCGCACTTGCGATTCCGGTGCTCATGCTGCCGATGCTGATCCTTGCCTGGCGGCAGCGGGAAGAAGTGGGTGCGGTCCGGTTCCGCGCCCCGTTTCTGGTACTTGTCTTTCTTGCTATCGTGCAGGCGCTGCTTGCTATCGCTCTTGCCGGAACGATACCGTGGCTCCAGCTTTTGCTCGCCGCACTCGCCGGGGGGGCTGCCGCACTTGTCGCCGACACACTTTTTCGGTGGCGAGCCGGGCACGGTTTTCTGCCTTGGCTGGCGGCGGTGGTACTTGTCGTCGGCTGGTTCGGGGCGGGGCATGTATGGCTTTCGGCGCTCTATCGACCAAGCGCGGCGCCGGCCGGGTCGCCTGCTGTCACCATGCTGACCGGTTTGCCGCTGCGCTGGTCGGGCGGTGGCGACATTACGGCGATAATCGCCGGCGGCGTGCGTGACGATCTCGCACTTGTACGGCTGGAATCCACAGGCCCGGTGTCGCTGGTCGACAGCCTCGTCGATCAAGTCCCGCCGCCGGGCGGCGCGCTGTTCGTTGCCCATCCGCGCGCTCTGGCGCCGCGCGAACTGGTCGCGATCGACGCATTCGTGCGCGGTGGCGGACGCGTCGTCGTCCTGGCCGATGCGCTCTCGGGCTGGCCAGCCCGCTATCCGCTCGGCGATCCGCGCAATCCACCGGTGACCAGTCTGCTTGCGCCGTTGCTCGACCATTGGGGCATCACGCTCGACGCGGCGCCCGTGGCCGAAATAGCTGCGCTGCCCGTTGACGTGGACGGTGCGCGACTTCGCCTTTTCAGCGCCGGCCGCTTTGACGGTCTGCCGCCGCAATGCCTTGCCTATGCCGGCCGGCGCATCGCCCGCTGTCGGATAGGGAAGGGCGACGCGTGGCTGGTCGGCGATGCCGACCTGCTTTTTTATCCCCTGTGGAGGCCGCTGGTTCCGGGTGCCGCACATCTTCGGCAGGCCGATACGATGGAATGGCTGTCCGCACGTTTGTGGCGTGGCTCCGGACAAGGCTGGCTGCGCCCGGTCTGGATTCGCATCCGCGCCACTTGAGCGGGCTTTCCTGCCCCGTTTCGCCCCATTCTCTTTTCGCCCTGACGGACTGTTTGCAATGGTCCGACCGGATTTAACACGTCTATTGAGGCATTTTGCGATAAATGGGGGCTAGATTCCCTACTTTGCCCTAAATTACCCCTTTTCACCCCGATCTATAGTTGGTACGCAGGAATCGGAGAGGGGCAATCTCCACCCGAGCCGAACCAGCTGGAATTGTGCGATTCCGGGGACGGGAAAGTATTGCCCGGTGGCGCGATACAGGGGGCATAGCGATGGCAATTGTGACGCCCGGCCAGTACGCGGGCACCAATTTTGCCGCGATCGATGGCAAGGGGCGGATCGCCGTTCCCTCTCAGTTCCGCAACAATGTGCCCCTCACTGCGGACGGCCAGCGCGTGCTCTGGGTTGGCTTCCATGAAAAGCTGCCGTGCCTCGTCGCCTATGGCCAGGACCAGTACGACCGGCTGAACGGCGAGATCGAACGCGACCGCGAAACCGCGCGGCTCCGCAACCTCGACTTTGACGAAGATGCCGAGTTCAAGAAGCGCTTCAGCTATACAGAGCCCTATACGCTCGATGATAGCGGTCGCTTCCTTCCCAGCTTCATCCACCGCGACCGCGTCGGCGATGCCGGCGCGACGGCTTTTGTGGGTTCGGGCCGCCGTTTCGAAATCTGGTGGCTGCCGACGCTCGCCGAATGTGCCGAGGCCGACCCGGTGCTCCAGCGTCTCGGCGCCTCATGGGATCAGGCCAAAGGGAAGGGGCGCAAGTGACCGACCTTCCCCCCGGACTCCCCGGAAGCATCCAGCGCGACCCCCGCCATGAACCGGTCCTCCGCGAAGAAGTCATCGCCGCGCTCGCCATTGCCCCCGGCGAGCGTCACGTCGACGCGACCTTCGGCGCCGGCGGTTACACCCGCGCGATGCTCGCGGCGGGCGCCGAGGTGGTGGCCTGCGACCGCGATCCCGATGCGATTGCGGAAGGGCAGGCGCTGGTCGCCGAAGCCGGCGGCCGGCTGACGCTGGTGCATGGCCGCTTCGGCGAGATCGACCGGCTGCTCGCCGAACGCGGCATCGACACCGTCGACGGCATCACCTTCGATATCGGCGTTTCGTCGATGCAGCTCGACCGGGACGAGCGGGGCTTCTCCTTCCAGAAGGACGGTCCGCTTGACATGCGCATGGCGCAGGAGGGCGAAAGTGCCGCCGACTGGCTGAACAGCGCTGACGAAACCGAAATTGCCGACGTGCTGTTTCACTATGGCGACGAGCGCCAGTCGCGCCGGGTGGCGCGTGCGATCGTCGCTGCGCGGCCGCTGACCCGGACAAGCGAACTCGCCGCGGTGGTTCGCAAGGCACTGCGTCATCCCCCGGGTGCGCCGAAAGATCCCTCGACGAAAAGTTTTCAGGCGATCCGCATCCACATCAATGGCGAACTCGACGAGCTGGCCGCCGGTCTGGACGCCGCCGAACGGCTCCTCCGCCCCGGCGGCCGGCTTGCGGTCGTGAGTTTCCACAGCACCGAGGACCGCATCGTCAAGAATTTCCTGCGCGAACGTAGCGGTGGCGATGCCGCCGGTTCGCGTCACCGGCCCGCGCCGATCCCTCTGGCGCGGGCCGCAACTTTCGAGACACCGGCGCGCAAGGTGCGCCCGGGCAAGGCCGAGGAAGCGCGCAATCCCCGCGCGCGCTCGGCGACGCTGCGCAGTGCGATCCGGACCGCAGCTCCCGCCTGGTCCGATGATTTGAAAAAGGAGGCAATGTCATGCTGATGGCCGCCCGCAAGCTCCAGGGTATCGGCCTGGTCCTGCTCGTGCTCATCTTCGCGATGATGCTTTATCCGGTGTCGCTCAAGGTCGCGGCGACGCGCAGCGAGCTGACGCGCATCGAAAGGCAGATCGACCGGACGCGCGACAATATCCGCTATCTCGAATCCGAACTCGCGGTGCGCGCATCGATGCGCCAGCTCGAGCAGTGGAACGCCGATACCTTCGGCTATTCGGCACCTGACGCCGACCAGTATATCGCGAACGAGCGCCAGCTTGCCTCGCTTGACCGGCTGCCGCGCGCCCGCGGCGCCACTGAGGTGGCGCCGGTGTTGATGGCGATGGTCTCGCCGGTCGGCACTCCTTCCGTTTCCGGCAAGCCTGCACGCGAGGAAAGCCCTGTTGTCGCCAAGTCCGCGAAGCCCAAGCCCGTTGTGTTGGCGCAGGCCGAAACCGGCGTGCGCAGCGACACCGCCCCGCGGATGGCGCCGACGCGGCGCCGCGAACAGCTGAAGATGATCGAGGACCAGCTGCTGGCCGAATCGACGCTTGCCGATCTCAAGCGCGCGGCCGCAGTCGAAGCGGCGGGAGGCAAGTCAGGCCGATGAACACGCTGGTCGTCCGTCCGACCCGGGTTCGTACCGCTGGTGTGCGGCAGCAGATATTGCTGACCGCGCAGCAGCGGTTGATGATCCTGATGCTGTTGTTCGCGGCCGCTTTTTTTCTCGTCTCGGTCCGGCTCGTCTATTTCGCGCTGTTCGATACGGCGTCGGGGCATCGTTCGGCGGCGACTTTCATTCCAGCGCGCGCCGATATCGTCGACCGCAATGGGGTGCCGCTGGCGCGGACCATCGACGGCTATTCGATCCGCGTCGTGCCGTCGAAGCTGCTCAACGACCGGCAATATCTCGCCGACGAGTTGCACAAGATCTTCCCGGACACGCCGCGCGAGGAACTGTTCGCCAGAATCAGCGGTCCGCGCCCGACCTATATCCGACGCCGCGCACTGCCCGACCAGGTCGCCGCAGTGAACGCGATCGGCGACGTGGGGTTCGATTTTCCGCGCGAGAAGGAACGGCTTTACCCGCAGCTGTCGCTCGCGGCGCATGTGCTCGGCTTTACCAATGCCGAGGGGCATGGCGTAACCGGCGTCGAGGGTGCGTTCGACCAGCGGTTGATTGACAAGGCGACGCGCGGCGACCCGCTGGCGCTGTCGATCGACGCGCGCGTTCAGGGTGTGCTTGAAAGCGAGCTCAGCGCAGCGGTCACCAATCTGGAAGCGATCGGCGGTGCGGGCATCATCCTCGACGTCCATACCGGCGAAGTCGCCGCGATGACGTCGCTGCCGACCTTCAATCCCAACAAGCTGACCGGCAGTGATCCGACGACACGGCGGAACGCCGTGACCTATAATCTCTACGAGCTTGGTTCGACCTTCAAGCCCCTGTCCATCGCGGCTGCGATCGACAATGGCACCGTCACCAGCATGGCAAAGCGCTACGATGCGACCAAGCCGCTGGCGATTGCGGGGTTCCGCATCCGCGATTCGCACATGATGAACCGCTGGCTCAACGTGCCGGAGACGCTGATCCACAGTTCGAACATCGTGACCGCGCAGATCGGCGATCAGCTGGGTCGCGAAAAGATGGAAGAGCTGTTCCGAAATCTCGAATTCGACGGCCGCCCGCATATCGAACTCAAGGAACGCGCCTTTCCGCTGTGGCCGAAGGACTGGGGCAGGCTGACCACGATGACGACCAGCTATGGTCATGGCATTGCGGTCACGCCGCTTCACCTCGCAAGTGCCTATGCCGCGCTGGTCAACGGCGGCATCTGGCGCCCCGCGACGCTGATGAAACTGGGCGACAAGGCCCCGCCGCAGGGACGCCGCGTGTTCAAGGCGGCGACCAGCGCGCGGATGCGCCAGCTCCTGCGACTGATCGTCTCGGACGGAACCGGCAAGCAGGCAGAGGCTCCCGGTTTCCGCGTCGGCGGCAAAACCGGCAGCGCCGAAAAGCCCGGCGCCGGTGGCTACCGTCGCCACTCGCTCGTCTCGACCTTTGCCGCTGCTTTCCCGATGGATAATCCGCGCTATGTCGTGCTGGTGATGATCGACGAGCCGAAGGGCAATGCCTATAGCTCGGGCCAGCGTACCGCGGGCTGGACCGCCGCCCCCGTCGTGCGCAAGGTCGTGACCCGCGCCGGGCCGATGCTGGGCGTCTTCCCTGACGAAAGCCGCGACGTCGACGTGTCCGAACTCACCCCGCTCCTGTGGAAAAATGGAGCAGGGGAATAATGCGCCTGTCCGCTCTGCTCGACGATCAGGGGCGGGAGGGCGCAGATCCGGTCGTCACCGGGCTTGCCATCGACCATCGCAAGGTCGCTCCGGGAACGATCTTCGGCGCTTTCCCCGGTGCGAAATTCAATGGCGAGGATTTTATTGTCGCGGCGATCGAGGCGGGAGCGATCGCGATCGTCGCGCGGCCCGAGGCGAAGGTCGAGGGCGCCGTCCATATTGCCGACGCCGATCCACGCCGGGCCTTCGCGCACATAGCCGCGCGCTTCTTCCATCGTTTTCCGGCGACCTGCGTCGCGGTGACGGGGACCAACGGCAAGACGTCGACCGTCGAGATGACGCGGCAACTCTGGCGCATGGCGGGATTCAACGCCGCATCGATTGGCACGCTTGGCATCACGACGTCGAGCGAAAGCGCTTCTACCGGACTCACGACGCCCGATATCGTCACTTTTCTGTCGAATATGTCGGGCCTTGCCGCCGAGGGTGTCACCCACGCCGCGTTCGAAGCGTCGAGCCACGGTCTCGATCAATATCGCACCGAAGGACTGCCGGTGAAGGCGGCAGCGTTCACCAACCTCAGCCATGACCACCTCGATTATCATGGCACGATCGAAGCCTATCTCGCCGCGAAGCTCCGGCTGTTCACCGAAGTCGTCGGGCAGGGCGGTGCAGCGGTCATATGGGCTGACGATGAATATTCGCCCGCGGCGATCGACGCGGTCCGTACGCGCGGTCTGCGCTTGCTGACCGTCGGTACGAACGGCGCCGACCTGCGCCTCGTCGCGCGTGAACCCACGCAGCTCGGGCAGTCGCTCGTGGTCGTGGCGGGCGACATGAGCCACCAGGTGAACCTGCCGCTGATCGGCGCCTATCAGGTAGCCAATGCGCTCGTGTCGGCCGGCCTCGTCATCGCGACGGGCGGAGATGTGGCGCAGACGCTCGGTAACCTTGCGCGGCTTCAGCCGGTTCGAGGGCGGCTCGAACGCGCCGCGATTACGAAGGCCGGCGCGCCGATCTATATAGACTATGCACACACACCCGACGCGATCGAGGCGGCACTCGATGCGCTCCGCCCGCACGCTGCGGGTCGGCTGATCCTCGTTTTCGGCGCGGGCGGCGACCGCGATCAGGCGAAGCGCCCTGAAATGGGCAGGGTCGCCGTAGCCAAGGCCGACGTGCTTATCATCACCGACGACAATCCGCGCGGCGAAGATCCCGCCGCTATCCGCGAAGCGATCGCTGCGGCGGCACCCGATGCTCAGGTGATTGGCGATCGCCGCGCCGCAATCGCCGCGGCGATCGCCGCGGCGCGCGCCGACGACATAATCTGCATCGCGGGCAAGGGGCACGAACAGGGTCAGATCGTCGGGCGCGGCGACGATATGCGCGTCATCCCCTTCGATGACGTGGCGGTCGCGCGCGAGGAGGCGGCATGAACCCGCTCTGGACCGCCCGCGCCATTGCTTCGGCCACCGGCGGCACTGCCAGCGCCGATTTCACCGTGCAGGGCGTCGCCTTCGATTCGCGCGAGGTTACCAGCGGCGATCTTTTCATCGCGATGAAAGGCGAATTCGCCGACGGCCACCAGTTCATCGACAAGGCGATTTCCGCGGGCGCCGCCGGGATCGTCTGCGAAAGTGAAATCGACCATCCGCACGTCCGCGTTTCCGACAGCGTCGCAGCTTTGAACGCGCTCGGCGCCGCATCGCGCGCGCGCAGCCACGGCCGCGTCATCGGCGTCACCGGCTCGGCAGGGAAGACGGGGACGAAGGAAGCGCTGTTCGCGGCGCTCGACCGTTTCCGCCCCGGCAAGGCGCATCGCTCGGTCAAAAGTTACAACAATCATGTCGGCGTGCCATTGAGCCTTTCGCGCATGCCTTCGACCGCCGACTTCGGCGTATTCGAAATGGGAATGAATCACGCGGGCGAACTCGCCGAACTGACGCGGATGGTGCGGCCGCACGTCGCCATCGTCACGACCATCGCCCCTGCCCACATGGAATATTTCGGCAGCGAAGAAGCGATCGCCGACGCGAAGGGCGAGATTTTCGAAGGGCTCGAACCCGGCGGCACCGCGATCATCCCGTTTGACAGCCCCCATTATGCGCGGTTGCGCGCCAAGGCCGAACAGCACGCTGCCCACATCGTCAGCTTTGGGCTGGGCGAGGGCGCTGATGTACGCGCAGTCGACTGGCTTTCAGACGGGAACGGGGGCTCGCTCGTCACGGCGCAGGTTCAGGATTCGCTCCTCTGTTTCACGATCGCGCAGGCGGGTGCGCATTGGGTGTCGAATTCGCTCGCGGTGCTGGCGGCGGTGAAGGCGGTCGGCGGCGATCTTCCGGCGGCAGGCCTTGCTTTTGCCGAAATGGCAGGGCTCGCCGGTCGCGGTGCGCGCCACCGTCCCGAAGTCGCTGGTGGCCACATCCTCGTCATCGACGAGAGCTACAACGCCAATCCCGCTTCGATGGCCGCGACCATCGCCCAGTTTGGCAGCGAATCCGCGGATCGGAAGATCGCGATTCTCGGTGCGATGAAAGAGCTTGGACCGGGTGGAGAAGCTTGGCATGCCGGCCTCGCGGCTCCGCTCGTCGCGGCCGGGGTGCAATTCGCCCTGCTTGTCGGCGAAGAGATGGCGCCGCTCGCCAAAGCGCTTGAGGGCCGCATCGATTTCGAGCATGTGCCCGCCCACTCGGCCGCGATCACGCGGCTGAAGGACCTGATCCGTCCGGGCGACGCCGTACTGGTCAAGGGGTCGAACAGCGTCGGATTGTCGCACGTCGTGGCGGCACTGACCAACGGGGATTATTGATGCTTTACTGGCTGGCGGAATGGCTTGGCTTTCCGGGGGCGCTCAACCTCATTCGGTATCTGAGCTTCCGTTCGGGGGCTGCGGTCGCCACCGCATTGATCATCGGGCTGTGGATCGGCCCTCGCTTCATCCTGATGCTGCGCATGCGGCAGGGAAAGGGACAGCCGATCCGCGACGATGGTCCGCAAAGCCATCTTGCGAAAAAGGGCACGCCGACGATGGGCGGTCTTATGATTTTGATATCATTGATGATTTCGGCTCTTCTGTGGATGGATTTGTCGAACCGGTTCGTCTGGGCGTGCCTGTTCGTAACCGGCGGTTTCGCGGCGGTCGGCTTCCTCGACGATCTCGACAAGGTTACCAAGGCCAGTCACCGCGGGATTCCCGGGCGGGTCCGCTTGCTGATCGAGTTCGTGATCGCCGCGGTCGCGGTGCTGCTGATCGTGTCGCGCACCGGGACCGATCTGTATCTGCCCTTTTTCAGCGGCATCGTGATCCCGCTCGGGCCGTTCTATTATGTCTTCGCGATGGTTCTGATCGTGGGCTTCGGCAATGCGGTGAACCTCACCGACGGACTCGACGGCCTCGCGACCTTCCCGGTGATCATCGCCAGCCTGACCTTCCTCGTGATCGTGTATCTGTCGGGCAACGTGAAGTTCGCCGGATATCTCGGCATCCCGCATGTGCCGGGCGCGGGCGAACTGGCGGTGTTCGCTGCTGCGATCATCGGCGCGTGCCTTGCCTTCCTGTGGTTTAACGCGCCGCCGGCGGCCGTCTTCATGGGTGACACCGGCAGCCTCGCCCTTGGCGGCGCGCTCGCGACGATCGCGGTGACCGCGCAGCATGAACTGGTGCTCGTGCTCGTCGGCGGGTTGTTCGTGGTCGAGGCGCTGTCGGTGATTATCCAGGTCTTCTGGTACAAGCGCACCGGCAAGCGGGTGTTTCGGATGGCGCCGATCCATCATCATTTCGAACAACTGGGCTGGCCCGAATCCACCGTCGTCATCCGATTCTGGATCGTCTCGATCGTCCTTGCGCTTGCGGGGCTCGCGACCTTGAAACTCCGGTGATCACGTCGCGCGTCTTTGCCGGTCGCCGCTATGCGGTGCTGGGACTGGCGCGTTCTGGCCTTGCGACCGTCGAGGCGCTGGTCGCAAGCGGCGCGGGCGTCACCGCGTGGGACGACCGCGAGGAAGCGCGCGACGAGGCGATGGCGCTTGGCGCCGATATCGGCAATCCGCTCAAGATCGACCTGATCGGCTTTGCCGGCGTCGTCGTGTCGCCGGGCGTGCCGCTCAACCGTCACCCGATTGCCGCGCACGCGCGAGACGCGCATGTGCCCGTGATCGGCGATATCGAACTCTTTGCCGAAGCGCGCGATGAACTCCCCGCGCACAAGATCGTGGGTATTACCGGCACCAACGGCAAGTCGACCGTAACCGCACTGATCGCGCACATGCTCGGAAGCGCCGGGGTGCCGACGCTGATGGGAGGCAATATCGGCCTGCCGATCCTGACGCGCGAGCCGCTTGCAGAGGGTGGCGTCTATGTGCTCGAACTGTCGAGTTATCAGATCGATCTTTCGCACAGCCTCGCATGCGACATCGCGGTGCTTACCAACCTCAGCCCCGACCACCTCGACCGCTATGACGGTTTCGAAGGGTACACCGCTTCAAAAGCGCGGCTCTTCTCGCTCCAGCACCGTGATCAGGTCGCGATTGTCACGGTCGACGATGATCCGTCGAAGATGATCGCGAGCCGCATCAATCATCGCCTCCACCGCGTGTCGGCAAGGGACATTGATCCGGCCGACCAGGTCCGCTGGCCCGCGCTGCAGGGACCGCACAATGCCCAGAACGCCGTATGTGCGATCGCGGTGTGTCGCGTTCTGGGGCTGAACGACGAGCAGATCGAATGTGGCCTCGCGACCTACAAGTCGCTGCCGCATCGTATGGAATTGGTCGGCGAAGTCGGGGGGGTCAGCTGGTTCAACGACAGCAAGGCTACCAACGCGGCTTCCGCTGCACCGGCGCTGGCGGCATTCCCGCCGGCGCCGGACCAGCGTCTCCACTGGATTGCCGGCGGACAGGCGAAAGGCGACGGGCTGGCTGCGTGCCGCCCATGGTTCGGCCACGTCAAACGCGCCTATCTGATCGGCGAGGCGATGGAGTCGTTCGCGGCCGAGATCGGCGATGCCTCGCCTGTAGATCGCGCGGGGGATCTCGCCACGGCGGTCGCTCATGCGGCGGCGACGGCAAAGCCGGGCGATATCGTCCTGTTGTCGCCGGCGTGCGCGTCGTTCGACCAGTTCAAGGATTATGAGCAGCGCGGCGATGTGTTTCGTGGCCTTGTTCACGCGCTTGGGGCATGAGCGGGGGGATGGACAATATGGATGCCACGACCGAGAGGCCGGTGATCGTCACCACGCGCACGACGAAACGTCGCGGCCCGCGCCTCAGCCGCGCGGATCGCACGCCACTCGGTTTGTGGTTCTGGGAAATTGACCGCGTCCTCCTGCTGCTCGTGTCGATCCTTGTCGCGATCGGACTGGTTGCGGTTGCCGCGGCTTCGCCTGTCGCCGCGCAAAAGCTGTCGACTTCGACCGCGTCGCTCGACCCGCTCTATTATTTCTATCGCCAACTCATGTGGGTCATTGTCGGCGTGCCGGTGATGCTGGTGGTGTCGATGCTGCCCAAGCCACAGGCGCGGCGTTTCGCCATCTACGGGACGATCGCCTTTCTCTTCCTGCTCTTCCTCGTGCCTTTGATCGGAACCTCGGTAAACGGAGCGCAGCGCTGGATCGGCAGCGGCGTGTTCCGGCTGCAGCCGTCCGAATTCCTCAAGCCCTTCTTCGCGGTGTCGCTCGCGTGGGTCCTGTCGCTCAGGCTGCATGACCAGAGCCTCCCGGTCGTGCCGCTCGCGGCGGTGCTCACCGGCGTTATCGCGTTGCTGCTCATGGGACAGCCCGACCTTGGGCAGACGATCATCTTTATCGCGACCTGGCTGGTGCTCGTGATGGTTGCCGGCTTGTCGATGCGCATCCTTGCAGCGCTCGCCGGCGCGGGTGTCGTCGGCATCGTTCTTGCCTATTTCTTCTATCCGGTTGCCCAGCAGCGCATCAACATCTGGCTGTTTGCCGAGGGCGACAGCTTCCAGGTCGACAAGGCGCATGCGACGCTGACCGCAGGCGGGCTGATCGGCACCGGCCCCGGTGCGGGGCTTGCCAAGTTCCAGCTGCCCGAGGCACATACCGACTATATCTTCTCGGTCATCGGCGAGGAATTCGGGATGATCGCGTGCATCGCGATCGCGATCCTCTATCTTGCGATCATCGTGCGTGTCCTCGTCCGTCTGCTCGATGAAGAGGACAGTTTCCTGATCCTCGCGGTCGCGGGCCTGATCGCGCAGTTCGGCGGACAGGCCGTGATCAACATGGCGGTGAACACGCAGATCTTCCCGTCGAAGGGGATGACGCTGCCCTTCATCAGCTATGGCGGCTCGTCCTTCATCGCCTTGTCGATCGGTATGGGTTTGCTCTTGTCGCTGACCCGGCGAAACCCCTATGCGGCTCGGGTGTCGATGACCCGAAACTGGAACAAGAAATGACTGCCCCAAAATGACCGCAACGCGCCACTTTCTTCTCGCTGCCGGCGGGACGGGAGGACATATGCTGCCCGCTTACGCCCTCGCCGGCGAACTGATCGCGCGCGGACACCGTGTTGCGCTGGTCGGCGACGACCGGGGACTGAAGATACCGGGCGCGCCTGCGGAGATGGAAACACACCTTCTGCCCGCCGGCCGCGTGTCGGGTGGTCCGGTCGGCTGGCTCAAGGCGGCGCTCGCGATCCGCAAGGGCCGCCGCATGGCGATCGATCTGATCCGCGAGTTCGACCCCGCCGTCGTGGTCGGTTTCGGGGGCTATCCCTCGCTCCCCAGCCTGCTGGCCGCGGGCGCGACGAAGCGGCCGCGTGTTCTTCACGAACAAAATGCCGTGCTTGGCCGCGTCAACCGCATGATGGCACCGCGTGTCGATGCCGTCGCGGTTGCCTATCGCAATATCCAGCGGCTTCCGGCCGGAAATGAAGCGAAGCTCCACATCACCGGCAATCCCGTGCGCGACGAAATTGTCGCGATCCGCGAAGACGGCTTCCCGCCACTCCCCGAAGACGGCATCTTTCGCCTGCTCGTGGTCGGGGGAAGTCTAGGCGCGACGGTGCTCAGCGAAGTCGTCCCCGCCGCGATCGCGATGCTGCCGCGGGCCCTGCTCGACCGGTTGCAGGTCGTCCAGCAGTGCCGCGAAGATGATCTGGAGGCGGTGCGCGCAAAATACGCGGAACTCGGCGTCGCCGCCGAATGCGCGTCTTACATCAAGGATTTTCCGGAACGGCTGCGTTGGGCGCACATGGTCATCGCGCGCGCGGGGGCCTCGACCGTCGCCGAACTCGCTTGCGCCGGCCGCCCGGCGATCTTCGTTCCCTATCCGAGTGCGATGGACGACCATCAGACGTACAATGTTGTCGATCTGGTCGAAGCGGGCGGGGCGATCGCCTTCCAGCAGCGGGACTTCACGCCCGCCGAGGTTGCCAAGCATATCCAGCGCATGGCGCTCGAACCCGGCGCGCTCGAAGAGGCGGCCGAACGCGCAGCGAGCTGCGGGCTTCCCGATGCGACGCGTGACCTTGCCGATCTGGTCGAATCGCTCTCCGCGCCGCCGATGATGGACGTGATCCGCGTCGGCGCGCCTTCCCGTTCGGCAGCGGTCGCTGGCGGCGTCGCCGCCGCCCGCGCGGGAGATAAATGATGCGCGGCGTCGCAACAGACATCGGCATCATCCATTTCATCGGCATCGGCGGCATCGGCATGTCGGGCATCGCCGAGGTGATGCACAATCTGGGCTATCAGGTGCAAGGCAGCGATATCGCCGACTCGTACGTCGTAGAGGGTCTCCGCAATCGCGGGATCAAGGTTGCGATCGGGCACGAGGCATCGAACGTCGATGGCGTTGCGGTCGTCGTGACCTCGACTGCGGTCAAGCGCGGCAATCCCGAAGTAGAGGCCGCGCTCGCGCACCGTATCCCGATCGTCCGCCGCGCCGAAATGCTTGCCGAGCTGATGCGGCTCAAATCGACCGTCGCGATCGCGGGTACGCACGGCAAGACGACGACCACCAGCCTCGTCGCGGCGTTGCTCGACGCAGGCGGGATCGATCCGACCGTGATCAACGGCGGCATCATCAACAATTACGGTTCGAACGCGCGCCTCGGCGCGAGCGACTGGATGGTGGTCGAAGCCGACGAGAGCGACGGCAGCTTCCTCCGCCTCGATGGGACGATCGCGGTCGTCACCAACATCGACCCCGAACATCTCGACCATTATGGCAGCTTCGACGCGATCAAGGATGCGTTCGTCGAGTTTATCGAGAATGTGCCCTTCTATGGCGCTGCGATGCTCTGCCTCGATCATCCCGAGGTGCAGGCGATCATCCCGCGCATCCGCGACCGCCGTATCGTGACCTATGGTTTCTCGGCCCAGGCGGACGTGCGCGGTACCAATGTGACGCCCGGCCCCGACGGCAACCGCTTCGATGTCGTCGTGCGCGACCGCGACGGCCACAGCCGGACGATCGAGGGCATTCATCTGCCCATGTCGGGCCGCCACAATGTCCAGAACTCGCTCGCTGCCATTGCCGTTGCGCTGCACATGGGTGTCAGCGACGACAAGATCGCCTCGGGCTTCAACGGCTTTGCGGGGGTCAAGCGCCGCTTCACCAAGGTCGGCGAGATAGAGGTGGGTGCGGGTGTGGTCACTGTGATCGACGATTATGCGCATCACCCGGTGGAAATCCGCGCCGTGCTGTCGGCTGCGCGCGAAGGGGTGGGGGCAGGGCGCGTCGTCGCTGTTGTCCAGCCGCACCGCTTTACCCGGCTGCGCGATCATATGGATGATTTTCAGCAGGCATTTAACGACGCCGACATGGTGCTGGCGCTGCCGGTCTATCCTGCGGGCGAGGCGCCGGTCGACGGCGTGTCGTCGGATGCATTGGTAGCGGGCCTCCGCGACCGCGGGCATCGGCAGGCCAATGTTGTCGCCGACGCGGGCGCGCTGGCCTCCGCCATCGCGGCGAGCATCGCGGCGGGCGACCTCGGTGCCGACGACAAGATCATCTGCCTCGGCGCGGGCGACATCACCAAGATGGCGGCGAGTTTGGCTGCGGCGGTGGAGGCGGCATGAACGCCGTGGAAACGCTCCCCGCCGTGCGCGGCAAGCTGACGGCGAAAGCGCCGTTGGCGCCGCTTGTCTGGTTCAAGTCGGGCGGCCCCGCCGGCTGGCTGTTCGAGCCCAAGGATGCGGACGACCTTGCCGATTTTCTGCGCGATCTCGACCCCGCCGTCCCCGTGATGGCGCTCGGCCTCGGATCGAACCTGATCGTCCGCGACGGCGGTTTTCCGGGCTTGGTCGTCCGGCTCGGCAAAGCATTTGCAAAGGTGGAGGCGATCGACGCCGTGACGCTGCGCTGCGGCGGCGGCGCGTCGGGCATTCTGGTCTCCTCGACCGCGCGCGACGCGGGCATCGCCGGGATGGAATTTCTCCGCTCGATCCCGGGAACCGTGGGCGGCTTCGTCCGCATGAACGGCGGCGCCTATGGTGGGGAGGTCAAGGATATCCTGATCGAAGCCGACGTCGTGCTGCGCTCGGGCGAACGCAAGACGCTGGCGCTCGTCGACTTGGGCTATACCTATCGCCACAGCGAATTACCCGAAGGCGCGGTCGTGATCGGCGCGACCTTTCGCGGTCGCCCAGGCGAGCCTGCGGCGATACAGGCCGAAATGGACCGCATCTCGGCGAGCCGCGAGGCGTCGCAGCCGCTGCGTTCGAAGACCGGCGGCTCGACCTTCAAGAATCCCGACGGCCACAAGGCGTGGCAACTCGTCGACGAGGCCGGCTGCCGCGGTTTCACCGTCGGTGGCGCGCAGGTCAGCGAGAAACACACCAATTTCCTGATCAACACGGGCGAAGCGACGAGCGCCGACATCGAGGCGCTCGGCGAGGAAGTCCGCCGCCGCGTCAAGGCCAAGAGTGGCATCGAACTGCAATGGGAAATTCAACGCGTGGGAGTGAAGAAGTGAGCCGTGGTCCGTGGCATGTCGCCGTCCTGATGGGCGGCTGGTCCGCCGAACGCGAAGTGTCACTGATGAGCGGCAATGGCGTCGCCGACGCGCTTGAAAGCCGCGGACACAAGGTCACACGCATCGATATGGGCCGCGACGTCGCGTTGCGGCTCGCCGAGGCGAAGCCCGACGTCGTGTTCAACGCGCTTCACGGTGTCCCGGGCGAGGACGGCACTGTGCAGGGCATGCTCGACCTGATGGGCCTCAAATATACGCACAGCGGCCTCGTAACCTCGGTGATCGCGATCGACAAGGAGTTGACGAAACAGGCGCTTGTCCCACACGGTGTCCCCATGCCGACGGGGATGATGGTCGACAGCGAAAGCCTGTTTTCAGTCGACCCCTTGCCGCGCCCCTATGTGCTGAAGCCCGTCAACGAAGGTTCGTCGGTCGGTGTCGCGATCGTCAGGGACGACAGCAATTACGGCAATCCCATCGCGCGCGGATCGGTCGGCCCATGGCAGGAATTCGACCGGCTGCTGGCCGAACCCTTCATCAAGGGCCGCGAACTGACTGTCGCAGTGCTGGGCGACCAGGCGCTTGCCGTCACCGAACTGCGCGTCAAGTCGGGTTTCTACGACTATGACGCCAAATATACCGATGGCCTGACCGAGCATGTCTGCCCCGCCGACGTGCCCGATGATGTGGCGCAGCGGATGAAGGATCTGGCGCTGCAGTCGCACCGCCTGCTCGGCTGCAAGGGCGCGTCGCGCTCGGACTTTCGCTGGGATGACGAACATGGTCTTGCGGGCATCTTCCTGCTTGAAGTCAATACGCAGCCGGGGATGACGGCGCTCAGCCTCGTGCCCGAACAGGGGCGCGCCGTCGGCATGGATTATGCCGAACTCGTCGAACGCATCGTGGGGGAAGCGTTGTCATGAGCAGTACCAGGATCAAGCGCGCCAAGGCGCCGCCGCGGCGGCCCGTGCGCGCGCCGAAGAAGCGGCGGAAGGTGCAGACCTCGCGCCTCAACGCCGTCATCAATGCGCTGCCGATCAGCCCGCAGCGGCTGCAAAAGGTCGCCAACTGGACGATCGGCCTGAGCCTGTGCGCGGTCGCCGCGATCGGCGCGCATGCCACCGGTGTGACCGCGAAGATCCACGAGGAGTGGGCGCAGGTCGTCGGCCGCGCAGGTTTTCAGGTCAAGAAGGTCGAGGTCGTCGGCGCCGACCGTATCGACCGGCTGAAGGTCTATGACATCGCGCTCGCGCAGAAGGATCGCTCGATGGCGGCGGTCGATCTGGAAAATGTCCGCGGCGACCTGATGAAATATGGCTGGATCAAGGATGCGCGCGTGTCGCGCCGCCTTCCCGACACGCTCGTCGTCGACATCGTCGAACGTACCCCGGCCGCAATCTGGCAGCACAACAATCGTCTGTCGCTGATCGACGAAAAGGGCGTCGTGCTCGAACCCGTCACCGTCGCGACGATGCCCGACCTGCCGCTCGTCATCGGGCCCAGGGCGAATCAGCGCTCGCAGGACCTCGGCCGCCTGCTCGCCGAGGCGAGCAGCCTCAAGGAACTGCTCGCGGGCGCGACCTGGGTCGGCAACCGCCGCTGGGATCTGCGCTTCCGCAGCGGCGAGACGCTGTCGCTGCCCGAGGGAGAGGCGGAGGCGAAGGCTGCACTCGCCAAATTCGCACATATGGACGGCGCCAACCGCCTGCTCGGCCGCGGTATATTGCGCTTCGACATGCGCGACCCCGACCGTTTCGTGCTGCGCCTGCCGCACGAGGGGCAGGTGGCGCCCGCGAAGCTCGATGACGCGCGCGACGCGGTCGACGCCGTCGCTGCCGCCAGCTCGGCGGAGAAGGGGTAAGGCCATGGCGCCGCCGCGCATCGAAAAGATCATCACCGCGCTCGATGTCGGGTCGTGGAAGGTTTGCGCACTGATCGCGGGTCAAACCGCCGACGGCCAGCTTCATGTGCTCGGCACCGGCCAGCGCGAGAGCCGCGGCGTCCAGCGCGGTTATGTCGCCGACATGGAGCAGACCGAACACATCGTGCGGGAAGCGATCGAGCAGGCCGAGCGGATCGCGGGGCTCAACATCGACGATGTATGGGTCGCCTTTTCGGCCGGCAGTCTGCTCAGCGACGTCGCGCCGATCGAGAGCGAACTCGGCGGCCACCGCATCGAAAAGGAAGATGTCGACGATCTGCTCGCCGCAGGGCGCGCCGGCATCGATCCCGAAGGGCGCATGATCCTGCACGCCCAGCCCGCGCTCTATACGCTCGACGGGCTGACCGGGGTCAAGAATCCGATCGGCCTTCACGCCGACCGGCTCGGCGTCGATATCCATATCATCATGGCCGACGGCGCGCCGGTACGGAACCTCGAGTCCGCGGTGCGGCAGGCGCATCTCGACGTCAACGCCGTGGTCGCTTCGCCGATCGCCGCCGGGCTCGCCTGCCTGTCGGACGAGGAACGTGACCTTGGCGTGGCGCTCGTCGAGCTGGGCGCGGCGGTCACCACGGTTTCGCTTTATGCCGGCGGCATGCTCGTCGAGATGGTGTCGCTGCCGTTCGGCGCGAGCGATATCACCGACGACATCGCGTCGGCCTTCGGCATCCGGCGCAGTCAGGCGCAGCGCCTTCAGAGCTTCTATGGCTCGGCGTCGGCGAGCCCGCGCGACAACAACGAGATCATCGAGCTCGAACCCGGCGCGCCGTCGGGAAGCGATTCCCCGCGTATCACGCGCGCGCAGCTGGTGACGGTGATCCGCCAGCGGCTCGACGCGATGATGGGCGAGATCGGCCGGACCCTGAAGGACCTGCATTTCGTCGGCCCGATCGGGCGTCAGGTTGTGCTCGTCGGTGGCGGCGCGGACCTGAAGGGCATTGCCGATTACACGCAGGTCGCGCTTGGGCGCGCCGCGCGCGTCGGGCGACCGCGCGGCTTGCACGGCCTGCCCGATGCGCACAGCGGCCCGGCTTTCGCGACGCTCGCGGGTCTGGTTCTCTATGCCGCGTCGGACCCGGTGGACCTTCGCGATCTGCCGATGATGGCACAGGATGTTTACAAGCCGGCGGGGACGTCGATCCTTCACCGGCTGATGGCGGCACTGAAAAGCAGTTTTTAGTTGTCGCGAGGTCAAAAAGGTTAATTTTTTGGATGATTCCCACGTCACAATAGTGCAATGCGGTAACAGAAATCCGGGCGGACGGACTACCGCCCGGCTGGGTCGCAAGGTTGGGGAAGCGGCACCTGTCCGCCGCTGCAGGGAGACTATTTGATGAGCATCAATATTGGCCCGCCGCAGGTCGACGAGCTGAAGCCGCGTATCGCGGTGATCGGCGTCGGCGGCGCGGGTGGCAATGCCATCGCAAACATGATCGCGGCGCGTGTCGAGGGTGTCGACTTCGTCGTCGCGAACACCGACGCGCAGGCGCTGAACGCCTCGCCGGCCGAACGGCGCATCCAGCTGGGGACGCAGATCACCCAGGGACTGGGCGCGGGGTCGCGGCCCGAGGTTGGCCGCGCGGCGGCCGAAGAAAGCATCGCGCAGGTCGAAGAAGCGCTGAACGGCGCGCATATGTGCTTCGTCGCGGCGGGCATGGGCGGCGGCACCGGCACCGGCGCGGCGCCGGTCATCGCCAAGGCGGCGCGCGATCGCGGTATCCTGACCGTCGGCGTCGTGACCAAGCCCTTCACCTTCGAAGGCAACCGTCGCATGCGTTCGGCCGACGCCGGCATCGCCGAGCTGCAGGACCATGTCGACACGCTGATCGTCATTCCCAACCAGAATCTCTTCCTCGTCGCCAACCCGAACACGACCTTCAAGGAAGCGTTCACCATGGCCGACGAAGTGCTCCAGCAGGGCGTTCGCGGCATCACCGACCTGATGGTCATGCCCGGCCTGATCAACCTCGACTTTGCCGACGTCCGCAGCGTGATGCGCGAGATGGGCAAGGCGATGATGGGCACCGGCGAAGCCGAGGGCGATGGCCGCGCGCTTGAAGCCGCGCAGAAAGCGATCGCCAACCCGCTGCTCGACGGCGTATCGATGGCGGGCGCCAAGGGCGTCATCATCTCGATCACCGGTGGCGAGGACATGCGCCTGATGGAAGTCGACGAGGCTGCGAACCATATTCGCGAACTGGTCGATCCCGACGCGAATATCATCTGGGGCAGCGCCTTTAACGACAGCCTCGATGGCAAGATCCGCGTGTCGGTCGTCGCGACGGGCATCGACGGCAACGGCGAAAGCGCGGCGCAGGCGGCGCCAGCAACGCGCAGCTTCTCCTTCGCTCCTGCACGCCCTGCGGCGCCTGCTCCGGTGGCCGAAGAAGCGATCGAACCGGTGATCCAGGAAGAGCCTGTCGCCGAAGCACAGGTGGCCCAGGACAATGATCCGGCCCCCGGCTTCTCGCTCGGCGGCGCTGCGGAGCCCGAAGCGCCCGCAGCGGCGGCTGAAGAGGAACCCATGGAATTGTCGCAGGTCGCGGCGACCTACGACGATACGGCTGATGAACTCGTGCTCGATGCACCCGAAGCTCCGCGTTCCGAATATCGTCCGGCCGCAGAGGCTGCGCCGGCCGAGGAAGCCCCCGCGCGGTCGGTCGGCGGCGGAACCTTGTTCGAGCGTATGTCGCGGCTGTCGCGCGGTGCGACTACGCCCGACAGCGACGAAAGCGGCAAGGAAGACGGGGTCGATATCCCGCGTTTCCTGGGGCGCCAGAACAACCAGTAACGGGGCTATGCGGCCGCCGGCCGGGCATGGCAGGTCGGAAATCGGGATGATTTGCCCATGCGGCAAGTGAAATTGACGGCAAGGCCGGCGCGTGCGCGGCGCCATGTCGGCGCGCTCGCTGCGCTGTTGTTTTCTGTCGCAGCCTTGTCGCCGGCGCAGGCGTGGCAGGTGACCCCGCCCGATCCGGCGACGAAAGCGGCGATGCAGAAGCGGACGTCCGCGCGCGCGCTGCTGTCGTCATCGCTCGCGCGTATCGCCGCGAACAACAGCGATACCGCCGCGCTGCTCGATGCTGGCCGGGCGTCGATCGACCTTGATGATTATCGTGCCGCGTTGGGCTTTCTTGTCCGCGCCGAGCAGGCGGCGCCGCGCGACGGCGCGATCAAGGCCGCGCTGGGTTCGGCGATGGTCCACATGGAAAATCCGACGCGCGCGCTCGACTATTTCGGCGAAGCGCAACTGATGGGCGCGTCGGAACGGCTGTTCCTTGCCGATCGCGGGCTGGCGCGCGACCTGCTCGGGCAACAGGATGCGGCGCAGCGCGATTATCAACTCGCGCTGTCGATCGCTTCCAATGACGAGCTAACGCGCCGCTATGCGCTGTCGCTCGGTATCAGCGGCGATGCCGATCGGGCGATCCAGATGCTGACACCGCAGTTGCGCGCGCAGGATCGCGGTGCGTGGCGGCTGCGCGCGATGATCCTCGCGATGAACGGCCGCGACAAGGAAGCGACCGAAATCGTCAACGCGACGATGCCGCCCGCGATGGCCCAGAATATCCTGCCTTACCTGACGCAGATGGACCGGCTCAACCCGGCGCAGCAGGCGGCCGCCGCCCATTTCGGCCGTTTCCCGAACGGCCAGCTCGGTCCAAAACGCAAGCCCGTGCAGGTCGCGGCGGTCGCGCCGCCGCCCGCGCAGACGCCC
>NZ_DATMST010000147.1:0-25965 GCF_035565275.1 Sphingopyxis sp. | reverse complement strand
GATGGCGCGTTCGAGCAGCGGCTCGGCTTCGACAAACCTGCCCGCCGCGACGGCTGCGGCTGCCAGCAGGCGCAACGCTTCGGGGTCGTCGGGCGCGGCGCCCAGATGATGCCGGACGAGCGCTTCCGCCCGTGCAGGATGCCCCGATTGCAGCGCCGCTACGGCTTCGGCCAAGTGTCCCGAATTCATCGATCGGCGGCGGGGCAGGTCATGGACATCGCCATCATCTATCGTCGCTCGGCACGCCGCGTTCAAGTAACGTGTGACCGGTGTTCGGTGCTGCAGGGCAGGCGGGCTGCCGGTTTCCGGTGGCTTGTTACCCGCGGGGGTTACGTCGAAACGGTTACACCGCCGCCATTTCACTTACGCGCCGTAACTAATTGATAATAATAATCCCATAGCCGTAGCGCATGTGTCTTTCCGCTCCGCGTTGACGCATATCTGCTTTGCACTCCGCTACAGGAGCCTGCGAATTTCCGGCTTGGGGGGTCGAATGAACGGGGTTGGAACAATCATGCCCGCGCCTGGCGCACCGGCAGATATCGCTCCCCGGAGCACCCCGCTGCTTTCCGTTTCCGCCAGAACCCTGAAATCCATCCGCCGCGACCTGTTCGCGAAACCCGCACCGTGCCCGAGGGAAAAATCATGACCGTGTCCAGCAAGCCCGCCCGCTCCATCCGTAGCGGGCAGTCGCTGTCGCGCCGCCTGCTGTGCGGCGCCTCGCTGGCCGCCGTCCTCGCTTGCGGGTTGCCGGGCGTTGCGCACGCGGAAGACCGTCATTGGGACGCCAATGTCACCGCGGTCGGTTCGGGCGGAACCGGGACGTGGAATCTTGCCAACCTCAACTGGAGCCCCAACGGCGACGGCGTCAGCGGGCCATATGTCCGCCCGTGGGAAAATGGCACGGTCGACAATGCGATCTTTGGCGGCACCGCGGGCACGGTGACCGTCGCGGTTCCGGTCACGGTCGGAAATATCACATTCAATTCGGCGGGTTATGTCCTGAACGGCAGCACGTTGACGCTGGCTGGACCGGCGCCGACGATCACGACCAACATCGGCAACTCCAACGTGACGATCAATTCGACGATCGCCGGCTCCGCGGGCTTGGTGAAGGCCGGCGGGGGCGGGCTGATATTGAACGGCACCAACAGTTTTACCGGTGGTATCACCCTCAACAGCGGAAGTCTCTACGCGGGCAGCGATGCGGCGCTCGGCGCATTGAGCAACAATATCGTCACCGCCGCGGGCGTGCAGGTGCGACTGTCTATCACGGGCGCATCGACGAGCCGGGCGGTCGCGATCGGCGACGGCGGCACGCTGATCCTCGAAGGAAGCGGCGCGGGCTCGGCACTGATCTCGGGCAACGGTGCCGTCCGGGTCGCGGCGAGCGGTGTGACGATGAGCAACGACCTCAACACCTACACCGGCCAGACAATTTTTACAGGCTGCAACGGCACTTGCTCTGCGCGCTTCACGTCGCTCCGCAACCTCGGAGAGGCAAGCTCGCTCGGCGCGCCCGTGACGGTCGACGACGGCACGATCATCTTCAACCAGCAGAGCCAGTACAGCGACAGCCTGATCTACCTCGGCGACGGCGACACCTCGAACCGCAACTGGGACATCAACGGCAATGGTGCGGTCATCCGCAACCAGGGCACCGGCACGCTTTCGATCACCGGCGACATCGATGTTTCGGCTGGCAGCACCTTCATTGCCGATACCGCCAATATGGAACTGCTGGGCATCCTGAGCGGCGGCGCCTACGGTTTCAACGGCGCGGCCGGCAATAGCGTCACGCTGGGAGGCGCCAACACATTTGTCGGCCAGGCGACCATTGCCGGGCTGGTGAAGGCAGCGGTTCTTGCCGACACGGGGGTCGCCAGTTCGCTGGGCGCCGGATCAACCATCGGTCTCAGCGCCGGTACGCTGAGCTATACGGGCACGGGCGACAGCAGTGATCGCGCGTGGATCATTGCCGGTGCCGGTGGCATCTCCAACGACGGGACAGGCGCGCTCGACTTGAGCGGCAACACCGGCTTTGCGCCCGGCGGTGCCGTCGACAGCCTGACGCTTGGCGGCAGCTTTACTGGCGAAAATCAATTCTCCGGCGTGATTTCGGGCGTCGGAAGCCTCATCTCGAACGGTAGCGGTACCTGGGTCATCGGCGGCGCCAATAATTTCACCGGCACCGTCACGGTGACGTCAGGTACGCTGAAGGTCGGGAATGCGGCTGCTTTCGGGCCCGCAAACGGCCTGATCGTCAACGGCGGCACCCTCGACCTGGGAGGTTTCGACCTTGTCGCGCCATCGCTGACCGGCACCGGGGGCACGGTTGCGCTCGGCGCGCAGACGCTGACCGTCGAAGCGAAGACCGCACAGGTTTTTGGTGGCAGCATTACCGGAACCGGCGGCTTGCGGAAAAGCGGTGCGGGATCGCTGACGCTGACCGGTACCAATAGCTATACCGGCGCCACGACGATCAGCGGCGGCCTGCTCAAGCTCGACTTCTCGGGCGCCGGTGGGCCGGGCAGCAATATCATTTCGGCATCCTCGCCGCTCGTCCTGTCGGGCGGCACGCTCGAAATGACGGGCGCGGCAGGCGAGACCAACAACCAGAGTTTCGGTGGCGTGACGGTCAGCGCCGGCAGCAACACCGTTCGCGCGGTCAATGGCGCGGGCGGCATCGTCAACCTGAACCTCGGCGCGATCACGCGCGCGGGCGGGCTCGTCAATTTCGTGCTGCCGACCGGCGGCGCGATCACGACGAGCAACGCCGATGGCGTGCTGGGCGGCTGGGCAACGATCAACGGGTCCGACTATGCCAAGGTGGTGGGCGGCGGCATCCTCGCCTTCGATGCCAGCGATTATACCACCAAGGATAATGCCGCGGACTGGGTGAACGGCGACATCATCAGCGACACCGCCAACGCCGCAAATACGCCTTTCTTTGGTACTGTGAACGGCAACGTCCAACTGGGCGGCCTGCGCTACACCGCTGCAGCAAACTCGGTTGTCACGATCGGTGCCGGCAACACGATGGGCATCGATGGCACAATCATCGTTGCACCGAGCGCATTGGCCACCAACCAGACGATCAACGGCGGATTCCTGACCGGGAGCAGTGGCGGTGGAACGCTCGGCGTCCAGCAGAACGGCACGGGCGTGCTCATCATAAATTCGACGATCGTCGACAATGGCGGCGCGACGGGCTTCGCCAAGAGCGGTACAGGCGCGGCCCGTTTGAACGCCGCCAACAGCTATACCGGCGCCACGACGATCAGCGGCGGCCGTCTCGACGTCGCGCAGCTTGCGAATGGTGGCGTCGCGAGCGGCATCGGTGCGTCGAGTGCGGATGCAGCGAACCTTGTTATCGAGAGCGGCACGCTGGCCTATACCGGCGCTGTCGACGCCGTTACCGATCGCGGCATCACGCTGGTCAATGGCGGCGCCGAGCGCGCGATTCAGGTCGATGCCGCACGAAGCGTGGAATTTTCGGGGTTGGTGACGAGCCCGGACGATGCAGGTCTGACGAAGACCGGCTGGGGCACGCTGGTCCTGTCGAACGCCGCGAATGATTATGTCGGCGTCACAACGATCACCCAATCTTCGGCGGCTGGAAGCAGCACCCTTTCGGTTAACACGCTGTCGGACGGCGGCGTCGCGAGCGGCATCGGCGCGGCGAGCAGCGATTCGGCCAATCTGGTCATGAGCAACGGCGCGCGGCTGCAATATACCGGCGGCACCGTCGCGATCGACCGCGGCTTCACGCTCGCGGCCGGACAGGGCGGCATCGATGTCGCCAATGCCGGGGCGACGCTGACGATCGGCGGCGTCGCCACTGGTGCCGGGTCCTTCTTCAAGGATGGCGCGGGAACGCTCATCCTGAGCGGCACGAACACCTATACCGGCGATACGATCGTCAACGCCGGCGTCCTGCGCGCAGGGTCGGCGCGCGCCTTTGGCGCTGGTGGCCGCTACATCACGGTGAACAGCGGCGGGACGCTCGATCTCGGCGGGTTCGATATCAGCGCTGCGGCGGTTATCGGCGGCGGGCTGATCGATCTTGGCGGGCGGACGCTGACGACGGGCGGCGGCGGCGGGGTCTTCACGGGCCGCATCACCGGAACCGGCGGCTATACGCGTACCGGGGGGTTCACCCAGACGTTCAGCGGCTGCAACAACGACTATACCGGTGTCACGACGCTTGGCGGGGCGGTTTCGATCGACTGCATCGCCAATGGCGGGCAGGCGAGCGGTATCGGCGCCTCGTCGTCGGCATCGTCGAACCTCGTCTTCGCGAACGGCACGCTCGTCTATACCGGCGCCAGCGTTTCGACCGATCGCGGTTTCACGATGACCGGCAACGGCAACGTCAATGTCTTCGATGCAGGAACAACGCTCGAATTTTCAGGGAACATCACCGGCGCCGGACAGCTCAACAAGGATGGTGGGGGAACGCTGCTGCTGTCGGGGACGAATAACACGACCGGCAACCTTCGCGTGATAAACGGTGCAGTGCGTGCGGGATCGACCACTGCCTTGCGGAGCGGTTGGGTGTCGCTCGACGACACCGCCGGTGTCTTGCTCGACCTCGACGGCTATGACAACAACGTCCTCTATCTGGCGGGGGGCGGCACGACGGGCGGCAATGTCGTTCTCGACACTGCGACGCTCACAATCACCAGCGGCGGCAGCGCTGCTGCCAATTTTGGCGGCGCAATCTCGGGTAGTGGGGGTCTGATCAAGTCTGGCGGCGGCTTCCAGCGGCTGTCGGGTTGCTCGAGCAGCTATAGCGGCACCACCGTCATCAACCAAGGCACGCTCGCGGTCGACTGCCTTGGCGACGGCGGCGCGAACAGCTCGATTGGCTCGTCCTCCTCGGCGGCCGGCAATCTCGTTCTGAGCGGCGGCACGCTGCAATATGTCGGCGCGGGCGGAGCCACGAACCGGCAATTCACCCTCGGCGCCTCGACGACCAGCAAGCTCGACGCGTCGGGCACCGGCGCCATCGCCTTCACCCACGCCGGACCGCTGACCTTTGCCAGCGCGAATACCGCGCAGACACTGACGCTGGGCGGCGCGAGCACGGCGAACAACATCCTCGCCGCGCAGATCACAAACAACGGCACCGGCGTGACCCGCCTGACCAAGACCGACGCGGGCACCTGGATTCTGACCAATCCGGGCAGCACCTACACCGGCATCACCACGATCAGCGGCGGCGTGCTGGGCGTCGACAAGCTTGCCGACGGCGGCGTCGCGAGCAGTATCGGCGCTTCGTCGGCGGCCGCGGCAAACCTCGTTATCGGCAACGGATCGACGCTGCGCTACACCGGCGCGGGCGACAGCACGAACCGTCTGTTCACCCTGTCGCAGGGGGTCACCTTCATCGAATCGTCAGGGACGGGCGCGATCGTCTTTACCGACACCGGGCCGGTGACGCTGGCGGGCAGCAATCAGGCGCGCACGATCGCGCTTGGCGGCACCAATACCGGCAACAACACGCTGGCGGGCTCGATCGGCAACGCCGGCACCGGCGTCACCACGCTCGCCAAGAACGACAGCGGCACGTGGGTGCTGACCGGCAACCACAGCTACACCGGGTCGACGAACATCAACGGCGGGATTCTGTCGATCGGCGGCGGCGGAACGACGGGGTCGGTCGCCAGCGCGGTCGTGAACAATTTCGGGACGCTCGCGTTCAACCGGTCGGACAGCCTGACCTATGGCGGCACGATCGTCGGCACGGGCGGCGTTTTCCAGAACGGCACCGGGACGACGATCCTGACCGGCACGAACAGCTATACCGGCGGCACCACGATCAACGCGGGCACGCTCCAGCTCGGCGACGGCGGGGCGGCGGGCAGCATCGTCGGCAATGTCGCCAATGACGGCTTGCTGGTGTTCAACCGGTCGGACCTCGTCAATTTTGCCGGGATCATCTCGGGCAGCGGCGCGGTGCGGCAGATCGGCAGCGGCACGACGGTGCTCGCGGGAATCAACAGCTATGCCGGGGGGACGTCGATCCTCGGCGGGACGTTGCAGGTTTCGGCGGACGCCAACCTCGGTGCGGCGGCGGGCGGTCTCACTTTCTCGAACGGTACGCTGCGCACGACGGCATCCTTTGCAAGTGCGCGCAATGCCAGCCTGACCGGCGCGGGCACGATCCTGACCGATACGGGAACGACCGTCGGACTGAGCGGTGTGGTGTCGGGCGCAGGCGGCCTCACCAAGACGGGCGCGGGCATTTTGACGCTCGGCGGCAACAACAGCTATTCCGGCGCGACCAATGTGAACGCCGGTACGCTGCGGATCAACGGCGACCAGTCGGCGGCGACGGGCCTTGTGACCGTGGCGTCGGGCGCGACGCTGGCGGGCAACGGCACGATCGGCGGCAGCGTCAATGTGCTGAACGGCGGCATCCTCGCGCCGGGCAACAGCCCCGGCACGCTCAACATCAACGGCGACCTCGCGCTGGCGGGCGGTTCGATCCTGAATTTCGAGTTCGGCGAAGCGGGCGTCGCCGGCGGCGCGCTCAACGATCTGGTCAATGTCGGCGGCAATCTGACGCTCGACGGCACGATCAACGTTACCAGCTCCAGCGGCGGCTATTTCGGCGGCGGCATCTACCGGGTGTTCAACTATGCCGGGTCGCTTGTCGACAACGGTCTCACGCTGGGTTCGATGCCCGCGGGGAGCGATGTCACCGTCCAGACCTCGGTCGCGGGGCAGGTCAACCTCGTCAACAGCGACGGCCTTGCGCTCAGCTTCTGGGACGGCAGCTTCGGGCCCAAGTTCGACGATGTGGTCAGCGGTGGCAACGGCAGCTGGCATCTCGGCGGCGTCGAAAACAACTGGACGGGCGCCGACGGCGCCATCAACGCGGCCTATGCCGATGGCACTTTCGCGATCTTTGCGGGCGCGCCCGGTACGGTTGCGGTCGACAACGGCGGCGGCGCGGTCACCACGACCGGGATGCAGTTTGCGACGGACGGCTATCTGGTCAACGGCGGACCGCTGACGCTGGTCGGTCCCGAATCGATCATCCGCGTCGGTGACGGCACCGTCGCAGGCGCCGGCTATACCGCGAGGATCACCGCGAACCTCACCGGCGCGACGCAACTGGTCAAGACCGACGGCGGCACGCTCGTACTGGCCGGCTCGAACGACTACACCGGCGGCACACGGATCGAAGGCGGGACGCTGCGCGTTTCGGGTGACGGCAATCTTGGCGCAGCCGCAGGCGGACTGGATTTCAACGGCGGCACGCTCAACACGACAGCCACGATGGCGAGCGGCCGGAACGTCACGCTGACGGGCGCCGGGACCCTGCAGACGGACGCCTCCACAACGCTGACGCTATCTGGCGCCATCACCGGCGGGGGAACCTTGGCCAAAAGCGGCGGGGGCACGTTGCTGATCACCGGTGATGCCACGCATGGCGGCGGCACCACCGTCGCGGCCGGGGGCAGGCTGCAGCTTGGCAACGGTGGCACGACGGGCAGCATCATCGGCAATATCGTCAACGACGGCGCGCTGGCGTTCAACCGCAGCGACGATCTCGGTTTCGCCGGCGCCATTTCGGGCACGGGAACGCTGATCCAGCAAGGTGCGGGCGAACTGACCCTGACGGGGAGCAGCAGCTATACGGGCGCGACGTCGGTTACTGCCGGGACGCTGTTGCTTCAGGCCGGTGGACAGATCAACGGCACGTCGGTCCTGACCGTCAATGGCGGCGGCCGGATGATTGTCGAGGGCACGGGATCGCGACTTGCAGCGGGTCCGGGCCAGTCCGTCATTGGTCAGAGCGGGAGCAGTGGGGCAGCCTTGATCGTCCGCGGCGGCGGTGTCGCCTCCTTCGGGCAGTTTGACGTCGGGAACGGCATCAACACCACGGGTAACGTCACCGTAACCGGCGCGGGTTCGCAATTGTCGCATAGCGGCAGCTCATATTTGGGCCGGTTCGGAACCGCGATTGTGAATATCTCCGACGGCGGCCGGATGGAATCGAACGGCGCGATCGTCTTTGTCGGCGGACAGGCCACGACCAGCCAAGGCATGGTTACCGTCACGGGCGCGGGGTCGGTCTGGGCGGTCGGGGACCGGCTCGACGCGCGTCGCGGGCTGATTACCGTTGCGGACGGCGGCGTCATCACCGCCGGATCGTCGGTTATCGGATTCAACAGCGGCGTGGGTCTCAACAGCCCATCCGCGGATCTGGTCGTGACCGGCGCGGGATCGCGCTTTGAGACCATCGGCGGGCTCGCGATCACCAACAGCAGCGCGAACGGCGACCGCGGGACGATCACCATCGGCGACGGCGGCGTGGTGCGGGTCGGCGGCGGAACGCTCGCGATGGGGCCGGGCGACGCCACACTCTATATCGGCGACTTCCAATCGCTTCCGGCGGGCAAGCGCGCGGGCATCCTGGACGCGGCGGAACTTACCTTCGCAGCGTCCACCAATGTGGTCAATTTCAATCACATCGACAGCGATTATGTCTTTGCGACGCGGATGTCGGGCGCGGGCGAGATCATTGTCAGCCGGGGCACGACGATCCTGACGGCGGACAATGCCCATTCGGGCCAGACCCATGTGAATGGCGGCATGCTCATCATCAACGGCGACCAGTCGGCGGCGACGGGCAGGGTCAACGTCATGGCGGGCGGCGCATTGGGCGGCCGCGGCGTGATCGGCGGCAGCGTGGACGGTTTCGGACGTATCGCGCCCGGCGACCTCGGGGCGGCACCGGGAACGCTGACGATCAATGGCGATTTGCTGACCAACTTCGTTACCAATTTCGACTTTAATTTCGGGCAGGCCAATGTTGTCGGCGGTGCGTTCAACGACCTGATCGAGGTCGGCGGCAATCTGACGCTCGACGGCACGCTCAACGTGACGGTGAGCGCGGGGGGCAGCTTCGATCCGGGCGTCTATCGCGTCATCAACTATGCCGGGACGCTGACCAACAACGGGCTCGATGTCGATCCGGGCTATTTCGTGCAAACTTCGGTCGCGAACCAGGTCAATCTGGTGAACACCACCGGGCTCACCATGCGCTTCTGGGACGGGGTGGACGGGGCGAAGAACGACAATGTGATCACCGGCGGTGACGGGCTGTGGCAGAATAGCGGCGGCAATGACAATTGGACCGAGGCCGACGGGTCGGCCAACGCGCCCTTCACCGACGATGCCTTCGCGGTCTTCTCGGGCGTCGGCGGTACCGTGATCGTTGATGACACGCTCGGCGCCGTCACCGCCTCGGGGATGCAGTTCGCGAGCGACGGCTATGTTATCTCGGGCGACGACATCGGGATCGTCGTGCCGGAATCGGTCATCCGCGTCGGCGACGGCTCGACCGGCGGTGCGGGCTATACCGCCACGATCGCGTCGAACCTGACCGGCATCGGCGATGTGATCAAGTCCGATCTCGGCACCCTGGTGCTGACGGGCACGAACAGTTTCGCTGGCGAAACCAACGTGCGGGGAGGCGAACTGCGGCTTGCGAACGGCGGCACACTGACCAACGCAGAGGGCGTGATCGGCCGCGAGAGCGGCGAGCAGGGCACGCTGACTGTTATCGGCACCGACGGCAGCAATGCCTCGACATGGACCAATGCGGGTATTCTCCGCGTCGGCCGCCTTGGTACCGGCACGCTGAACATTCTCGATGGCGGCATCGTGACCGTCGCGGACATCGCTTATATCGGCGAGGATGTGGGCAGCCGGGGGACGGTCACCGTTTCCGGGCAGGACGCGAACGGCAATGCCTCGACGTGGACCGGGGCGAGCGACATTGTCGTCGGCGAGTTCGGCAACGGGACCCTGAACATTACCGCCGGCGGGCAGGTCAGCAACCAGTCGGGCTGGATCGGCTCCAATGCCGGTGCGCAGGGCGTCGTCAACGTCTCGGGCGTCGGCACCAATGGCCTCGCGTCGACCTGGACGAACAATGCCGACCTGTATGTCGGTTATGACGGCAACGGGACGTTGAACATCACCGACGGCGGCAAGGTCGTCAGCGCGGGGGGCCAGATCGGCGGCAACAGCGACGGCTTGGGCGAGGTCCTCGTCAGCGGCGCGGGTTCGTCGTGGGACAACAGCGGGCGGATCAACGTCGGCCTGTTCGGCACCGGAACCCTCCGCATCGAAAACGGCGCCACTGTAACGAGCAACGACGGGGTCATCGGTGCCTCGGCGCAAGGCGACGCGGTCGTATCGGGTGCGGGCACGTCGTGGGTCAACACCCAGCAACTCAATGTCGGCAGCTTCGGCGCCGGCACCCTTCGTATCGAAAACGGCGCGAGCGTCACGAGCAATCAGGGCTATATCGGCGCCAATGATACCGGCAGCGTCGTGGTGACCGGGGCGGGGTCGAACTGGCTGGTCACCGATTTCTCGATGACGGTCGGCAATGACGGCACCGGTTCGCTCGTGATCGACAATGGCGGGCGGGTGCGAGGCGAGGGCGGCTTCACGCTCGGCAGTACGGCCGCGGCGAGCGGAACTATAGCCGTGCTGGGCACGGCGGCGAACCGCGGCGTTCTGGAAACCAGCCAGATCGGTGGCGGCCTCGGGACGGTCAATTTCTCGCTCGACGGCGGCGTGCTGCGCGCGACTGTCGACGAGGGCAACTTCTTCACGGGCTTCGGCGCGCGCGACATCGCGCTCGGCGCAAACGGCGGCTTCATCGACACCAATGGCCATAACATCGGCATTGCGCCGCGCTTCACCGGCGCCGGCGGGCTGACCAAGGACGGCCTCGGCACGCTGACGCTGACGGGCGCCAGCAGCTATGCGGGTGCCACGCTCGTCAACGCGGGCACCTTGCTCGTCAACGGCGACCAGTCGGCGGCAACCGGTCTGACGACGGTCGTCTCGGGCGCGACACTGGGTGGCATCGGCACCATCGGCGGTGATGTGGCCATACTCGACGGTGGGATGCTTTCGCCGGGCGAAAGTGCCGGCACGCTCAATATCAACGGCAACCTGTCGCTCGCGGGTGGTTCGATCCTCAATTACGAATTCGGTCAGGCGGAGGTCCCGGGCGGTCCGCTCAACGATCTGGTCAACGTCGGCGGCAATCTGACGCTCGACGGCACGATCAACGTCAGCGTGTCGGCTGGCGGCAATTTCGGCGGCGGCCTCTATCGCGTGTTCAACTATGACGGCGCGTTCACCGACAACGGGCTCACGCTGGGTTCGATGCCGGTGGGGAGCAACGTCTCGGTCCAGACGTCGGTTGCGGGTCAGGTCAATCTGATCAACAGCGATGGCCTCGCGCTCAGCTTCTGGGACGGCGATGCCGGGCCGAAGTTCAATGACGCGATCGACGGCGGCGACGGCAGCTGGCATCTCGGCGGCGTCGACAACAACTGGACGGACGCCGACGGCAGCATCAACGCGGCCTATGCCGACGGCACCTACGCGATCTTCGCGGGGGCGGCGGGTACGGTCACGGTCGACAATGACGGGGGCGCGGTCACCGCGACGGGCATGCAGTTCGCGACCGACGGCTATGTGATCGATGGCGCGCCGCTGACGCTGGTCGGTCCGGACGCGGTAATTCGTGTCGGTGACGGCACCGCGGCGGGGGCTGGCTTCACCGCCACTATCGTGGCCGAGCTCACCGGGGCGAGCCGGCTGGTCAAGACCGATGCCGGGACGCTCGTGCTGACCGGGGCGAACAGCTACACCGGCGGAACGACGATCAGCGACGGCACGCTGCAGATCGGCGATGGCGGATTTACCGGCAGCATCGTCGGCGACATCGTCAACGACGGCGTGCTGGTCATCGATCGCCTCGATCCCTACACGCTCGATGGTGTGATTTCGGGCAGCGGATCGCTCGTCAGCAACGCCGCGGTGCTGACGCTGACCGGGACGAACAGCTATAGCGGCGGCACCACGATCAACAACGGCACCGTCGCCATTTCCAGCGACGCCAATCTCGGCGATGCGGCAGGAACGCTCTCGCTCCGCGGCAGCGTGCTGCGCGCGGATGCGTCCTTTGCCTCCGATCGTGCCATCCTGCTTGGCGGAACCAGCTCGAACGGCATCGACGTCCAGGGGTCCGAAGTCACGCTGTCGGGCATCATCGGCGACGGTGCGGGCAATCTCGGCGGGAATTTCCTCGACAAGCGGGGCAGCGGCACGCTGACGCTGACGGGGGCCAATACCTATTCGAACCGTACCAACATCCTCGGCGGCACGCTGGCGCTGGCGGGTGCGGGCACCATCGGTGCTGGCAATCTGATCGTCGGATCGGGGACGGTTTTCGACATTTCGCAAACCGACGCGGGCGCTCGCATCGTCCAACTGGCGGGCGGCGCGACCGGAAGGGTTGCGCTGGGGTCGAAGACGCTGACGCTCGGGCTGACCAACAGTTTCACCGACTGGGCGGGCGCGATCACCGACGGCGGGATCGGCGGCGGCACCGGCGGCAACGTGATCATCACGGCCGCTGGCGGGGCGGTGCGCTATTTCGGCGCGAACAGCTATACCGGCGGCACCACGGTCGCTGCGGGCAGTTTCGAACTGGTCGGCAATGGCTCGCTCTATTCCGCGGGTGCGGTGACGGTGAACGGCGGCGCGCTGTTCAGCATCGCCGGCATTACGGCGGCGGGAACGACGATCGGCGACCTGTCGGGCGCGGGCACGGTCGTGCTCGGCGGCAAGACGCTGACCTTCGGCACCGCGAACGACACCCTCTTCTCGGGCCCGATCAGCGGCAACGGCGGCGGGCTGGTCAAGCAGGGGACGGGGACGTTCACGCTGACCGGCGCGAACAGCTATACCGGCGCGACCGACGTTCTGGCGGGCACGCTGCTTGTGAACGGCGACCAGTCGGCGGCGACGGGGCTCACCAGCGTCGCGTCGGGCGCCACGCTGGGCGGCTTCGGCACCCTTGGCGGCGATGTCACGATCGCCGACGGCGCAACGCTTGCGCCGGGCGCCGGCGGGCCGGGTGCGCTCACCATCAACGGCAATCTCGCTCTCGCATCGGGCGCGACGCTCGGTTTCGAATTCGGACAGGCCAATAATCCGGGCGGTCCGCTCAACGACGTCGTGAATGTCGGCGGTAATCTGGTACTCGACGGCACGATCGACGTCGCCATCGCACCGGGCGGCAGCTTCGATATCGGGCTGTATCGCGTATTCAATTACGGCGGCGCGCTGACCGACAACGGGCTGGCGCTTGGCGCCATGCCGCCGGGCAGCAACATGCTCGTCCAGACAGCGATCGACGGCGAAGTCAACCTGATCAACCGCGGTACGGCGACGCTCAATTTCTGGGACGGCGCTGCCGGGCCGAAATTCGACGGCGCGGTGAACGGCGGCGACGGTATCTGGCAGGACAGCAGCGGCAACGACAATTGGGCCGACATCAGCGGCGCGGTGAACGCCGGATATGACGATGGCGCCTTTGCGATCTTCTCGGGCGCTGCCGGGACGGTCACGATCGACAATACGCCGGGCGCGGTCAGTGCGTCGGGCCTCCAGTTTGCGACCGACGGCTACCGGATCACCGGCGACGCCTTGACGCTGGCCGGGGCGCAGGCGGTGATACGCGTGGGCGACGGCACCGTCGGCGGTGCGGCCTATGTCACCACGATCGATGCCGAAGTCACGGGTACGGCGCAGCTGGTAAAGACCGATGCCGGGACGCTCGTACTCGCGGGCAACAACAGCTACAGCGGCGGGACGCTGATCGACGCCGGGACGATCCGGATATCGGGCGATGCCAATCTGGGTGCGGCCGCAGGCGGAATTGCCTTCGACGGCGGCACGCTTCAGGCGGCTGGCAGCATCGTATCGACGCGCGCCGTCGACCTGATCAGCGGCGGCACCTTCCTCGTCGATCCGGCTGCGACCCTGACCCTTCAGGGCCCGGTTGCCGGCGCCGGCAATCTCGGCAAATCGGGCACGGGCACGCTCGTGCTGGCCGGCACCGGCAGCCATGGCGGCGGGACGACCGTCATCGCCGGCACGCTGCTGGTCAACGGCGATTATTCGGGCGCCACGGGCGCCACGAATGTCGCCGGCGGGGCGACGCTGGGCGGCACGGGTGTCATCGGCGGTGATGTGGCTCTCGCCAATGGCGCGACGCTCGCACCGGGTGCAGGCGCACCGGGGACGCTCACGATCGGCGGCAACCTGTCGCTGGCGGCGGGAACGCAGCTCGACTTCGAGTTCGGCGAAGCCGGCGTCGCCGGCGGCGCGCTCAACGATCTCGTCAATGTCGGCGGCAATCTGACGCTCGACGGCACGATCAACGTGGCGGTGCCTGCGGGCGGTGCGTTCGATGTCGGCGTCTACCGCGTGTTCAATTATGGCGGCACGCTGACCAACAACGGGCTGTCGCTCGGCACGCTGCCCGCGGGTGCGAATGCGATCGTTCAGACGTCGGTCGCAGGCCAGGTGAACCTCGTCAACTCGGCCGGGCTCACGCTGAATTTCTGGGACGGCGCGGCGGGGCCGAAGAATAACGGCGTCATCAACGGCGGCACCGGCGTCTGGCAGAACAGCACCGGCAACGACAACTGGACCAACGCGTCGGGCGCGGTGAATGCGGCCTATTCCGACGGTGCCTTCGCGGTGTTCGGCGGCACGGCGGGGACGGTCACCGTCGACGACGGGCTCGGCGAAGTTTCGGTCGCGGGCATGCAGTTCGCGAGCGATGGCTATGTCATCGCGGGCGACGGCATCGCGCTCACTGCTCCGCAGGCAACCATCCGTGTCGGCGACGGCAGCACGGCCGGCGCGGGTTACACCGCGACGATCAATTCGGTGCTCGGCGGCGACGCGGAACTCGTCAAGACCGACGGCGGCACGCTCGTTCTGGGCGGCGCGAACAGCTATACCGGCGGCACGCGCATAGCCGGCGGGACGGTCCGCATCGCGAGCGACGCCAACCTCGGCGCGACGACCGGCGGGGTGACGCTCGACGGCGGCACGCTGGCGACCAGTGCCGATCTGACGAGCGCGCGCGCGATCGAGATCGCGGGCGTCGGCACGATCGCGACCGCCGATGCGACGACGTTCACCTTCAACGGCCTGTTCTCGGGCACGGGTGAACTGACCAAGGCGGGTGCCGGCACGCTCTCGATCCTTGGTGACAACGGCGGCTTTGGCGGTTCGACCACGGTGGCGGCGGGAACGCTGGCCGTGCAGGGAAGCCTGGGCGGTGCGGTGACGGTCGGATCGGCGGGCCGTCTCGAAGGCGCGGGCCGCGTCGGCAGCATCACGAATGCCGGCATCGTCGGGCCGGGGACGGGCATCGGCACGCTGACCGTCGCGGGCAACTATGCCGGCAATGGCGGCGTGCTCGAGATCGAGGCCGAACTTGGCGGCGATACGTCGGCCGCCGACCGGCTGGTGGTGAATGGCGATACGTCGGGGGCCACGGCGGTCACCGTTCTCAATCGCGGCGGCCTTGGCGCGCAGACCGTCGAAGGCATCAAGATCGTCGATGTGGCAGGCGCGTCGAACGGCACGTTCGTGCTGAACGGCGATTATCTGTTCGACGGCCAGCAGGCTGTCATCGCCGGCGCCTATGGCTATCGCCTCTACAAGAATGGCGTCGCCACGCCTCAGGACGGCGACTGGTATCTGCGTTCGTCGCTGCTGAACCCGACCGAGCCCGAAAATCCGGGTCCGCTCTATCAGCCGGGGGTTCCGGTCTACGAAAGCTATCTCAGCACGCTTCAGGCGCTGGGCGGGCTCTCGACGCTGCAGCAGCGGGTCGGCAACCGGTCGTGGGCCGGCACGCCCGCGACCGCGGGAAGCGGGATCTGGGGCCGGATGGATTCGAAGCGGCAGCGCCCCGAATCCGTCTTCTCGACCAGCGGGGCCGATCGCAAGGTCGACAGCTGGCAGGCCCAGATGGGCGCCGACGCGCTGCTCGTCGAACGCGGCGATGGCGCGGCGCTGGTCGGCGGGATCAACGCTCATTATGGCGAGGCCGATGCCGGCATCACGTCGATCTTCGGCGACGGCACGATCCACACCAAAGGCTATGGCCTCGGCGCAACCCTGACCTGGTACGGCCCGAATGGCTTCTATGTCGACGGGCAGGCGAAGCTCAGCTGGTTCGAAAGCGATCTTGAATCGAACGTTCTCGGCGCGCTGGCCGAGGGCAATGAGGGCAAGGGGCAGGCGTTCAGCCTCGAACTTGGCAAAAGGTCGCAGATCGGCGGGAATCTGACCGTCACGCCGCAGGTCCAGATGACCTACACCAACATCGACTTCGACCGCTTCGCCGATCCGGCGGCAGCCGACGTGTCGGCGGGCCGGGGCGACAGCCTCAAGACCCGCTGGGGTCTGTCGCTCGATCACCAGACGAGCTGGGCCGCGGCGTCGGGCGACAAGCGCCGCACCCATTTCTACGCGGTGGTCAACCTGTCGTACGAATGGCTGGACGGTGCGCGCGTCGACGTCTCGGGAACGCCGATCGAAACCCGCGAGCGGCGCCTGTGGGGCGAACTGGGGGTCGGCGGCAGCTATAGCTGGGGCGGCGACCGCTTCACGCTTTATACCGAGCTTTCGAGCGACACGCCCGTCGCCGATTTCGGCGAAGGATATAATATGAAGGGCGTGGCGGGGCTGCGGATGCGATTCTGAGGCATCCGGTACCTGACACGCCCGTCATCGACGAGCTCGCCAAGAGAAAGGCAATGGAGAAGATCTTGCGCAAATAGCCGCTATTTCTTCTCCACCAACTCCCTCAGCAGAAAGGCGTGCAGCATCGCCGCGCGCACCGCGTCCTCGGCATGGTCGGCACCGACCGAATGGCCGCCCTCGATATATTCGTGATAATAGACGGTGTTGCCATATTCCTGAAGCCGCGCCGCATATTTGCGCGCGTGTCCAGGGTGGACGCGGTCGTCCTTGGTCGACAGGTAGAGGAAGATCGGCGGGTATTTCGTGCCCTTGCGTACGTTCTGGTAAGGCGAATATTTCGACAGGAACGCCCAATCCTCCGGCACGTCAGGATCGCCATATTCGGCGACCCATGACGCGCCCGCGAGCATCTTGTCGTAGCGTTTCATGTCCTTGATCGGCGAGCCCGAAATGACGGCGCCGTAAAGGTCGGGGCGCTGCGTCATCGCCGCGCCCACGAGCACGCCGCCGTTAGACCGGCCCGAAATGGCGATCTTGCCCTTCGCGCTGACCCCGGTTTTGACGAGGTCTTCGGCGACCGCGTGGAGATCGTCGAAGCTGTTCTGGCGCTTCTCGCGCAGCGCCGCCTGATGCCACGCCGGACCATATTCGCCGCCGCCGCGGATATTGGCGAGGACATAGGCATTGCCATCCTCGACCCAGAACAGGCCGAGCGGTCCGGCGCGATAGGGCTGGCCGGTCAGATAGCCGGGCGTCTGCGCGGCGCGAAACCCGCCATAGGCGTGGACGAGTGCGGGGACGGGACCCATCGCGCCCTTTTTGCGGACGAGGAAATAGGGGATTTTCGTGCCGTCCTTCGATGTCGCGAAACGCTTTTCGACGCTCATATCCCTGGCATCGAAGGTCGCGGGCAGGCTCTGCACCGGCTGCGGCGTCGCTGTCTCCGACGCGGCGTAGAGCGTCGGCGGCATCAGCATCGTCTCGGCGGTGACGAGCGCGAGGTCGCGTTCGCCGACCGTGCCTGCAATCGTGACCGTCGCGTTCGCCGCAACGGGGACCTCCTTCTGGCTCCATTTGCCGGTCGCCGAATCGCGGCGCAGCGCGAACAGCTTGCCCTCGACATCGTCGAGCGCCTTCACCCAAAGTATGTTTTCGGTCGCGGCGACGTCCTCGATTGCCTGCGCCTTGGTGGGCGTCATCGCGGTGACGATCGGTACTTTCCGGTCGGCCGACATGTCCTCGAGCGACAGCGAGACCAGCGAGCCTGCGGGAATGCCCGCCCAGTCCTGACTGAGGAAGATCACGAGCTGGCCGTCGATGACGTCGCGCACGCTCGCGGTGTCGGGGACGATCGTCGAGATGTAACGCGACGCGTCGATGTTCGGGAGCTTGATATCGGCGGTATAGAAGGTCTTGCCGCGGCTGATCATCGGCCAGCGCCGGTCGCCGTCCATCAGCGCGAAGACGTTCATCCCCACATCTTCATGCTCGCCCTCGGCCACCGTCTCGGCGGCCGACAGCGGCGTGCCGCGCTTCCATCGCTTGACGATACGCGGATAGCCCGATGCCGTCATGCTGCCCTCGCCATAGTCGGTCGCGACGAGCAAGGCGTCGGCATTCTCCCACGTCACGCTGTTTTTTGCCTGAGGGAGGGTGAAACCGCCGTCGACGAAACCTTTGGTCGTGCGATCCCATTCGCGGACGATATCGGCGTCGGTGCCGCCCGGGCTCAGCGAAACGAGGCAGCGCGTGTATTCGGGGGCAAGGCAGTCGGCACCGTGCCAGACCCAGCTCTGCTTCTCGGCCTTGCCGAGGGCGTCGACGTCGATCAATGTCGTCCAGACGGGCTTGCCCGCCAGCCAGGCATCGAGCGGGCTTTGCCGCCACAGGCCGCGCGGATTGGCGGCGTCGCGCCAGAAATTGGTTACGCGATCGCCCATCACCTCGCCGGGCATCGCAATTTGCCGTTCGTCGTCGAGGATTTCGCGCGCGCGCTTGCGGTCGGGTTCGAACCCCGGCCGGCCGACGATCAGCTTGTCGGTCGCGGCATTTTCCTTTTTCACCCAGTCGAGCGGCTTTTTACCCTCGATATCTTCGAGCCAGAGATAAGGGTCCGCATCCTCCGCGGCGGCGACTGCAAAGGCGGCGAAAGAACAGCTGAGGGCAAGCGCGGCAAGGCTGGCGCGGATCATTCGAAACTCTCCCCTGGGGTGTGGTGGCGCTGTGCTAGCATCACCAGACACCATAAGGAAAGAGGGTCGGGAAGAAGGCGAACCGCCTATTGATCGATTGTGATCGTGCCGGGGTGATGCTTGTCGAGATGCTTCTTGATGATCTTGAGATTACGCGTGTTCGACCGGAAGAAAAAGTCGAACGCGTCGCCGACGAGCGGAACCGCGCCCAGCGCGGTATCGACGCCGAGATTGCCGACCATGCGCCAGATCTTCCACTTCGGCATGCCGAGATTGCGCGCCTCCCAGATCAGATAAGCACCCATCGTCGCGGCGATCACGTCACCGACGACGGGGACGAGGCCGACGATGGCGTCAAGGCCGACCGGGCGGTTGATGCCGGGAATGACGAAGCTGCGTTCGAGCAGGATTTCCAGTGTCTCGACGCGCTTGCGCAGCGCTGCCGGATCATTGCGGTTGGAAATGAGCGCGTCGAAGATCGCGTCGGGGTTGGGGGTCGAAGGGGCCATGCGGGTCCTTTCAGGCAGCGCCCGACGGTGAGCGCCACTGTATTAGTTAGGTAAGGCGATCAAATGATTCAATGGGTGTTGCGCACGCCCGTTCGCGCGAAGCCCCGTCAACCGCTGCGATGCGACCGACCAGCGGAGCGGGGTCGCGAGCGGAATGAAGGGCGCGTAGCGGCCGAGGACCGCCTCGGCTTCGCCCATCTGCCGCGCGCGCTGGCCGATATCGATGTTGCGCGTCGCCTGATCGATCAGGTCCTGTGCCTCGCGGTTGCACAGCGTGTCGCTGCGGCACGACAGGCGGCGCAGCGCCCAGAGCGCGTCATCGTTCGGCGCCACTTCGTCGATCAGGCGGAGGTCGGCGGTCGAAGCCATGTTCACGCGGCGGCTCGGAACGCCGATCGCCGTGAAATCGGCAGCGACATAAGCAAAAAGGATGCGCCCGCCCGGTGAATCGGGAACCGCGATGCGCAGGGGCTCGATCTCGCGCCCGGCGCCGCGCCACGCATCGACGACCCGTTTCGCCTGCGCGAGCCGTGATGCCTCATCATACTCCGCCCACGCCGGAACGAGCGGTGCGGGGCCTCCGTCGCGGGTATAGAGAGCGGGGCGCAGGGTGACTTGCGGCTGCCATTCGGCCAAGCCGAACGCTTCGATCAGCCGCCCGCGCCGGATTGCGCGTACCAGTGCCTCGCGATTGGTGTCGGTCGCAAGGAAACCCTCTGCCCGAACGAAGGACAGGCCGAACAGACCGGGGACCGGATCGACGACAAGCCGCGAGCGGCCGACGTTCGACGCGACGAAATAGGGCAGGGTGGAAAAGCGGCCGCCGATCACGCCATCGGCATAGCCGTTCTTGAACCGCGCGAGAGCACCGGCGGGCGAGGTGCCGACGAGCTCGATCGACGCGGCGGGATCATTGGCAGCGGCTTCGGCAGCCTCGGGATCTTCGGCAAGCGGGTCGGGGACCGGCGACAGCAGCATCGCCTGGCCGATCTTGCGCGCGCGCATCGGACCCCAGCGCATGCCCTTGTTGACAATCGCCATCGACGGCTGAGCGAGCAGTTCGAGGATCGCGGGCTGCGGCACCGACAGGCGAAGCTCGATCACCGTGTCGGTCATCGCCTTGATCGTCTCGATCTCGGGAAAATCGTCCTTGAGCATGTGGCGGCTCGAGCGGGCGAGATACGATCGCAGGATCGCCGCGACCTCTTCGGCGGTCACCTTGCGGCCATTCGTCCACTTGGCCTCGCGCAGGCGGAAAATATAGCTGCGTCCGTCGGTGGTGACGGTCCAGCGGTCGGCAAGACCGGTATCGATCTGACCCTCGCCGTCAAAGCTGACGAGGCCCTGCGACGTCGCATCGAGCAGCGCGGCATTGGCGGGCGACAACTCGCCGTTCAACGGACTGGCGGCGGCGTTGAGCGGCCCGATGGCGGCGATCCTGACCGGACCGCGTTCGCCGAAGAGGCCGCAACTCGCGAGCGCCAGGGCGAGCAGGGCGGCGATCCCTCTCTGGCGGCCGCGGCCTTGCCCTGCGCTTTTGCTGGCCCGGTGATCGTCTTGGGGTGGCGGCATGCGGGCCATCATAATGACAAGCCGCAAAACCGGAAGTAGCCAACCGGATCGCTCGTCGATGGAAGGTGCGGATGCCCCTTCAGACCGCGCAAGCCATCGGGAAATTTCGAACCGTCGAACCTCATTTCGTGATTGCCGGGGGCGTGATGTCGGCGTCGCCGTAAGCCGTGGCGGGCGGCGCGCCCTTGGCATAGTCGATCAACAACCGGAAATAGCGCGGCGTAAAGCGGGTCGATACGCGCGATCCGTCGGGCGTTGGTTCGGTTGCCAGCCCGATGCCCCGTGCGTGAGAGGTGGAAGATGTGAAGAAGGTAGGATTCCAATACAACAAGGATGGTGCGGACGGCGGGACTTGAACCCGCATATCCAGAGGATGGCAGATTTTAAGTCTGCTGCGTCTACCGATTTCGCCACGTCCGCACGCTGGATGCCGGTCAAGCCGATGGGCCGATAGAGGTCAAGCGCTGTTTGCCGCTTCACGCGATGCAGCGGCTCGGCTAGACGGCGTGACATGACAGCGGTCCTCGAGATTTCCGGCCTCGGAAAAACATATAAAAGCGGTCACATGGCGCTGAGCGATGTCGACCTGGTCATCAACAAGGGCGAGATTTTCGCGTTGCTCGGGCCGAACGGTGCCGGCAAGACGACGATGATCAGCATCGTCTGCGGAATCGTCACCGCCAGTGCGGGCACGGTGACCGTCGCGGGGCACGACCACGCCCGCGATTATCGCGCGGCGCGCACGATGATCGGACTGGTACCGCAGGAATTGCACACCGATGCGTTCGAGACGGTGATGGCGACGGTCAGCTTTTCGCGCGGACTGTTCGGCAGGCCGCGCGACCCGGCATTCATCGAGCAGCTTCTCAGGGACTTGTCGCTCTGGGACAAGCGCACATCGAAAATCATGGAATTGTCGGGCGGGATGAAGCGCCGCGTGATGATCGCGAAAGCGCTTTCCCACGAACCCGAAATCCTGTTCCTCGACGAACCCACCGCGGGCGTCGATGTCGAGCTGCGCCGCGACATGTGGGAGATGGTGCGTGGTTTGCGCGAGCGCGGGGTCACGATCATCCTGACGACCCACTATATCGAGGAGGCCGAGGAGATGGCCGACCGCGTCGGGGTGATCAGCAAGGGCAAGCTGATCCTCGTCGAAGAGAAGAATGCGCTGATCAAGAAACTGGGGCGCAAGACGCTGACGCTCAACCTCGCCGAGCCGCTGGTTGCCGTGCCGGTGGAGCTTGCCGACTGGAAACTCGACCTTGCGGGCGACGGACACGAACTCGTCTATGAGTTCGACAGTCAGGCCGAGGCGACGGGGGTTCCGTCGCTGCTCAGGCGGATGAGCGACATCGGGGTCGGCTTCAAGGATCTGCATACGAAGCAGAGCTCGCTTGAGGAGATTTTCGTCGGGCTGGTGCATGAGAACCAGGCCGCGAAGGGAGAGGCTGCATGACCGCCAACTGGCGCGGCGTACGCGCGATCTATGCTTTCGAACTCGCACGCTTCGGGCGCACCTTCTGGACCAGCCTGATGCTGCCGGTCATCACGACGGCGCTCTATTTCGTCGTCTTCGGATCGGCGATCGGCAGCCGGATGACCGAAGTCAGCAACGTCCCCTACGGCGCGTTCATCGTGCCGGGATTGATGATGCTCACGATGTTCACCGAGAGTATCAGCAACGCGTCATTCGGCATCTATATGCCCAAATGGACGGGCACTATCTACGAGATGCTGTCGGCGCCGCTGTCGCCGCTGGAGACGGTGATCGCCTACGTTGGCGCAGCGGCGACCAAGTCGGTGATCATCGGGTCGATCATCTTTGCGACCGCTCACCTGTTCGTCGATGTGCAGGTCGCGCATCCGCTGCTGATGGCCGCCTTCATGATCCTGATGGCGGTGACCTTCTGCCTGTTCGGATTCATCATCGGCATATGGGCGCAAAGTTTCGAGCAGTTGCAGGTGATCCCGCTGCTCGTCGTATATCCGCTGACCTTTCTCGGCGGCGCTTTCTATTCGCTCGACATGCTGCCGGCCGCGTGGCGGACGGTGACGCTGTTCAATCCCGTCGTCTATCTGATCAGCGGGTTTCGCTGGACCTTCTTCGGTCAGGGCGACGTCGGGATCGAAGTCAGCATGGGCGCAGTGGCGCTGTTCCTGGCGCTGTGCCTGGGCGTGATATTCTGGGTGTTCCGGACGGGATACCGGCTTAAAAACTAAGGCCGATCATGGCTCCGGCCGACGATCTGACAGAGCAGCGCGTCAATCGTTCAGTCGTTCGCGCATTTCCTTGCCCGGCTTGAAATAGGGCACGTTTTTCGCCCGCACGTCGACCGATGCGCCGGTGCGCGGATTGCGCCCGGTCCGCGACTCGCGCGCGCGGGTCGAAAACGCCCCGAATCCGCGCAATTCGACGCGGCCGCCCGAGGCGAGCTGGTCCACTATGGAATCGAAAAAAACATCCACGATGCGCTCGACTTCCTCGAGCCGCAAATCGCTGTTTTCGTTCGCGATCTTCTGAACCAGTTCTGACCGGATCATCTGCTTCCCCTATTTATTAAAATCACGCTTTTCCTGCCAAGGCAGGCGCCCGGTCGTTGCCGGTCGTTTGCGTGAGACCCCTCCCAACGCGCGCAGAAGGTATCACGAATCATTATTCGGTCAAAATATATCGGGGAAAGAAAAAGGCCCGCAGAGGGACACTCTGCGGGCCTTTCATGTAGCCTGGTGGCGGGAAGGAGATCAGTCCTTCTTGCCGGCCTTCAGCGCTTCGCCGAGGATGTCGCCGAGCGAGGCGCCCGAGTCCGACGAGCCATATTGCGCGACGGCCTGCTTCTCTTCGGCGATCTGCATCGCCTTGACCGAGAAGTTCGGCTTCTTCGAACGGTCGAAACCGATGACCATCGCATCGAACTTCTGGCCGACCTGATACCGTTCGGCACGCTGTTCGTCGCGGTCGCGGCCAAGGTCGGCGCGCTTGATGAAGCCGGTGGCGCCATCGTCGCCAGCCTGAACTTCGAGGCCGTTGTCGCGGACTTCGAGGACCGAGACGGTGACGACGTCGTTCTTCTTCAGCGAACCCGCAGCGGCAGCGCCGCCGCCAACGGCCGGGGCACCCTTTTCAAGCTGCTTGATGCCGAGGCTGATGCGTTCCTTCTCGACGTCGACGTCGAGAACAACGACCTGCACGGCCTCGCCCTTGCGGTGGAGATGCAGCGCTTCTTCGCCCGAGATGCCCCAAGCGATGTCCGACATGTGAACCATGCCGTCGACGTCGCCCGGCAGGCCGACGAACAGACCGAATTCGGTCGCGTTCTTGACTTCGCCTTCGACGACCGAACCGACGGGATGCGTTTCGGCGAACGCGCCCCAGGGGTTCGACTGGGCCTGCTTGAGGCCCAGCGAGATGCGACGCTTGTCGCTGTCGACTTCGAGGACGATGACATCGACTTCCTGGCTCGTCGAAACGATCTTGCCGGGGTGGACGTTCTTCTTGACCCACGACATTTCGCTGACGTGGACCAGACCTTCGATGCCCGGTTCGAGTTCGACGAACGCGCCGTAGTCGGTGATGTTCGTGACGGTACCCGACAGCTTCGCACCGACGGGGTACTTGGCGGCGACGCCTTCCCACGGATCGCTTTCGAGCTGCTTCATGCCAAGGCTGATGCGCTGCGTGTCGCGGTTGATGCGGATGATCTGGACGCGGACATTGTCACCGATGTTGATGACTTCGCTCGGGTGGTTGACGCGCTTGTAGCTCATGTCGGTGACATGGAGCAGGCCGTCGATGCCGCCGAGGTCGACGAACGCACCATAATCGGTGATGTTCTTGACGGCGCCTTCGATGATCTGACCTTCTTCCAGGTTCTGGATCAGGCCCGAGCGCTGTTCGGCGCGCGTTTCTTCGAGGATGGCGCGGCGCGAGACGACAATGTTGCCGCGGCGGCGATCCATCTTGAGGATCTGGAACGGCTGCGGCAGGTCCATGAGCGGGCCGACGTCGCGCACCGGGCGGATATCGACCTGGCTGCCGGGAAGGAAGGCCACGGCGCCGCCGAGGTCGACGGTGAAGCCGCCCTTGACGCGGCCGAAGATGACGCCTTCGACGCGGGCTTCCTTGTTGAATTCTTCTTCAAGGCGGTCCCACGCGGCTTCGCGACGAGCGCGGTCGCGCGAGAGCATGGTTTCGCCATTGGCGTTTTCGACGCGGTCGACATAGACTTCGACTTCGTCGCCGACGTTGAGGTCGGCCTTCTGGCCGGGCATCGCGAATTCGCGAAGCGGCACGCGGCCTTCGCTCTTCAGACCGATGTCGATCACTGCCAGGTCGTTTTCGATCGCGGTCACGGTGCCCTTGACGACGCGGCCTTCAAAGCCGCCATCAGCACCACCCAGCGATTCGTCGAGCATTGCGGCGAAATCGTCGCGCGACGGAAAAGCCGTAGAGGCCATAGAGTGTTTCCTTACTTCATTGCTCCGGCCAAGCGGTTGGTTCCGCTGGTCTTGTGGCCGATCCGTCCCGTCCGCCGGATGCGAGGCGGGACATCCTTCGAACCTTTCGCAGGGCAAGGCAGGGCAAAGCAAAAGGGGCGCGATGGGTGAGCCCCGTCGCGCCCGACGCTCGGATATGGAGCGGCGGTTTGTCCGTGCCTCGACCGGCGAAGAGCCCGTCGGACGGCGCGCCTATACGCGCGAGAAGGCATTTCGGCAAGGAAAAAGCCCGGTTTGGTTGGCCTTGTTCGGCAAGGTAGATTGGATTCGCGCAGAGACGCGGAGATCGCAGAGGGAAGGCAAGAGGGAATCACGCGGAGACGCGGAGATTATGGTTCGGGCCGACAGGCCCCTTCATATCCGCTCCATCGCGGTTTTCGACAGGTCGCAGGAGAAGGCCGCTTCGCGGCAAGCGCCATCTCTCCGCGTCTCCGCGTCTCCGTGTGAATCCTCTGCGATCTCGGCGTCTCTGCGCGAAAATATCTTCAGCCGCGCTTCCCGATCTTGCCTTCCACGAAGGCGATGGCGGCGGCGATCGCGTCCTCGCGACCCAGCGCCGTATTGTCGAG
>NZ_DATMST010000146.1:0-33364 GCF_035565275.1 Sphingopyxis sp. | reverse complement strand
CGTCGGCGCCGACCGCGATCACCTCGCCCGCCGCCTCGACGCCGAGCCCGCCCGGAAGCTCGACCGGATAGGTGCCGTCGCGGTGATAGGTGTCGATATAGTTGAGCCCGACCGCGGTCTGGCGCACGAGCACCTGCCCGGGAGCGGGATCGGCGAGCGTTACGGTGCGCCAGTCGATGACCTCGGGACCGCCCTGCTTTTCGATGAAAGCCTCAATCGCCTGCATGCGCCGCTCTCCTGCTGTCCGGTCCATCTGGTGGGCCGGAGCAGAGAGCGCAAGGGCAGTGCGATGAAAGCCCCTCCCATGAAGGGGAGGGGATCAACTCATTTGGGGCGACGCGGGCTGCGCTGGCCGTAGGGCTTGGGCTTGTAGCGTTCGTTGCCGCCGGGACCGCCCGAGCCACGCGGTCCGCGTGGACCTGCACGGTTGCCGCCCGGCGCGCCGCGCGGTCCAGCGTCGCGTGGGCCTTTATCGCGGCGCGGCGGATAGGTCGGGCCGTCGGGCGCGGGCGTGATCGACACGCCGCTGTCGTCCTCGCCGTCCTGGTTCGCGGTGCGCACCACGGCTTCGGCGAAGCGGTCAGCTATCGCGCGGGGGATATTGAACATCGTTTCCTTCGGCCCGATGCGGATCGCGCCGATCTCGTTCTTGCTCACATGGCCGCGGCGGCAGAGCAGGGGCAGGATCCAGCGCGGATCGGCATTCTGGTGGCGGCCGATGTTGAGGCGGAACCAGACGCTGTCTTCGAAGCCGTCGCGGCGGTCGCCGCCGCCGCGTTCAGGGCGTTCAAAGCGTTCGCCGCGTTCGGGACGGTCGCGGCCGCGCGGACCGTTGTCGAGCAGGTCTTCGGGCGGCGGCATCAGCGCGCGGTGCGCCTGAACGAGCGATGCGGCGATGTCTTCGGGGGTGCGTTCGGCCATCAGGCGCTGCGCCAGTTCCAGATCCTCGGGCTCATGCTCGACGGGGGTGAGCAATTTCTCCATCAGCCGTTCCTGATCCTTTTGGCGGACGTCGGCGGCAGTCGGGGCGTCCATCCATTCGGCGTTGATCCGCGCGCCGCGCAGCATGCCGTCGACGCGGCGGCGGCGCGGATAGGGGACGATGATGACCGCGGTGCCCTTTTTGCCCGCGCGGCCGGTGCGGCCCGAACGGTGCTGGAGCGCTTCGGCGTCGCGCGGGATTTCGACGTGGATGACGAGGCTGAGCGTCGGAAGGTCGATGCCGCGCGCAGCGACGTCGGTCGCGACGCAGACCTTGGCGCGGCGGTCGCGGAGCGCCTGCAGTGCGGCGTTGCGCTCATTCTGGCTATGCTCGCCCGACAGCGCGACCGCGGCGAAACCGCGCTCGACAAGGCTGGCGTGAAGGCGGCGCACATTGTCGCGCGTCGCGCAGAACAGCATCGCGGTTTCGGCGTCGTGCAGGCGGAGCAGGTTGACGACGGCGCCCTCGATGTCGGCGGGGGCGACGGTCACCGCCTGATAGGCGATGTCGCCATGGCCGCGGTCTTCGCCGACGGTCGAGATGCGCAGCGCATCCTGCTGGTAGCGCTTGGCGAGCTGGACGATCGGCTTCGGCAGCGTCGCCGAGAACAGCAAGGTGCGGCGCGTTTCGGGGGTGCCGTCGAGGATTTCCTCAAGGTCGTCGCGAAAACCCATGTCGAGCATTTCGTCGGCTTCGTCGAGCACCGCGACACGGAGCGCGGTGAGGTCGAGCGCGCCGCGTTCGAGGTGATCGCGCAGGCGCCCGGGGGTGCCGACGACGATCTGCACGCCCTGACCCAAGGCGCGGCGTTCCTTGCTGGCGTCCATGCCGCCGACGCAGGTCGCGATGCGCGCGCCAGCCTTGCCGTAAAGCCAGCTGAGCTCGCGGCTGACCTGCAGCGCGAGTTCGCGGGTCGGCGCTACGATGAGCGCGAGCGGCGAGGTGGCGAAGGGCAGGCGGCCGTCCTCGATCAGCTCGTCAGCCATTGCGAGGCCGAAGGCGACGGTCTTGCCCGAGCCGGTCTGCGCGGAGACGAGCAGGTCGCGGCCCTTGGCCTCGGCTTCCGTGACATGCGTCTGGACGGGGGTGAGCGCTTCATAGCCGCGCGCGACAAGGGCGTCCGAAAGGACGGGCGAAAGATTTTCGAAAGGCATTGTTATCTCAATAATAGGGGCCGTCACCGGTGCGGTGACGAGCCGACGGAAAAGGGGCTCAATGGGCTTAAATCACCTGTCCGGCAGCGTGTCCGCTCGCCCAGGCCCATTGAAAATTATAGCCGCCTAACCACCCTGTGACATCTACGGCTTCGCCGACCGCATAGAGGTTCGGGACGGTTTTGGCCATCATTGTTTGCGATGACAGGTTTGCGGTCGAGATTCCGCCCACGGTGACCTCGGCTTTCGCGAAGCCTTCGGTGCCGTTGGGACGGAAAATCCAGCCCGCGAGCCGCGCTTCGGCATCGGCGAGCTTGCGGTCGGTCTGCGCGCCGAGTTCGCCAGGAAGTGCGAGGCGTTCGGCAAGCGTTTCGGCAAGGCGGTCGGGGAGCATGGCGCCTAGCGTGGCGCGCAACGTGGCGCGGGGACGGGTGCGCTTGGCGTCGAGCAGCCAGTCTCGCGGCGCGTCGGGCAACAGGTCGATCGTCACGGGTTCACCGTGGCGCCAATAGCTGCTGACCTGCAGGATCGCCGGACCCGAGAGTCCCTTGTGGGTGAACAGCGCGGCTTCGCGGAATGCCGCCTTGCCCGCGCGCGCCTCCACGGGTGCGGCGATGCCCGACAATTCGCGGAACAGCACGTCGTCGCCGCCAAGCGTCAGCGGGACGAGCGCGGGGCGCGGCTCGACGACCTTCAATCCGAACTGGCGCGCGAGATTATAGGCGATGCCCGTCGCGCCCATCTTGGGGATCGACGGGCCGCCGGTCGCGATAACGAGCGCGGGAGCAGCGAAATATTGATCGCCGAACCGGACGCTGAACTTGCCGTCGGCGTGGGTGACCTCGCTGACCGGCTGGCCGGTGCGGATGTCGACGCCGGCCTTCGCCGCTTCCTCCAGCAACATCGCGACGATCTGTTTCGCCGACCCGTCGCAGAAGAGCTGGCCGAGCGTTTTCTCGTGATATGCGATGCCGTAACGCTCGACGAGCGCGATGAAATCGGCGGGGGTGTAGCGCGCAAGCGCCGATTTGGCGAAATGCGGGTTCGCGGAGATAAAACGGTCGGGCGCGGTATTCACATTGGTGAAATTGCAGCGCCCGCCGCCCGAGATCAGGATTTTCTTCCCCACCGCATCGGCATGATCGAGCAGCAGGACGCGCCGCCCCCTTTGCCCCGCAACTGCGGCGCACATCAGCCCCGCCGCGCCGGCACCCAGCACGATGGCGTCAAATTCACTGGCCGACATGGAGGCTCAGTGCAGCTTTGCGATCGACAGGCCGTCGGCCTTGGCGCGGACCTTCACCGATTCCTCGCTCCGCGTCAGCGCCTTGGCGATCGCCTTCAGCGCCATTCCCTTTTTCGCGAGCGTGTGGAGCTTGTCGATCTCGGCGGCGGTCCACGGTTGTTTGTGGCGTTCGAACTTGTCCTTCATGCCTGCGTCTCCGGATCGGTTGCGACGGCAAGAATGGTGATTGCATCCTCGCGGTCCTGATATTCGACGCTTTCGCCTGCCTCGGTGCCCATCAGCGCGCGGGCGAGCGGGGCGAAGAAGGCGATCGACCCGTGTGCCGGATCGGCCTCGTCACCGCCGACGATGGTGATTGTCTTTTCCGCTCTATTGAAGCGATAGGTAACGCGGCTGCCGATGCCGGCGCTGCCGTCGGCGGGCGGTGCCTGCACCTCCGCCGTCGCCTGCCGCGTGTGGAAATAGCGCAGACGGCGCTGCAGCTTCTTGCGCGCGTCCTCGTCGGTCGCCGCGGCGATTTCGGCCTCGATCCGCGCAGCCTCGTCGCCGATCAGGCGCAGCCCGCGCGGGGTCACGAGGTTGGGGCCGACCGGAATGGGCAGCTCAAACTCGGGTTCTTTATGCTCGTCGTCGCTTTCGCGGCGAAAGGCTACGCTCATGACTGGCTCGCTGATCGAAAAGGAAAGACGGCCCCTGCGCCCCGAAGGTGGCGACAAGATGGCACGGTGCTGGACAGTCCGGATAATCGTGTGTTATGATCATAATACACAGAGGAGATTTGCGATGCGTAACTGGATGATGGCGCTTTTGCCGCTGGTTCTTGTGACCGGGTGCAACGGGACGGCTCCGGCCGACGAGAAGCAGGCCGAGCGGAGCGGCCCGCCGGCCAGCGTCGGTCCGATCACCACGCAGAGCTTTGCGCTGACCGGTTTCACCGGCGTTGAGGTCGCGGGTCCCGACGACGTCACCATCCGCCAGGGCGACAATTTCTCGATCGTCGCGAGGGGGCGCCAGGAAACGCTCGACCGGCTTGAGATCAAGCTCGACGGATCGCGCCTGTCGATCGGGCGCAAGCGCGACGGCATCCGTTTTTCGAGCCGCGACGAGGATGACCTCGATATCGCGATCACCATGCCCAAACTGGACAAGGTCCGCCTGACGGGGTCGGGATCGATCGAAGCCGACAGCGTCGATGGCGACGCGGTCGAGGCGGTGGTGACCGGATCGGGCGACCTCAAGGTCGCGAAGCTTGCCGGCAAGAGCGCCGAGATCACCGTTTCGGGGTCGGGCGATATCGAGATCGGCGGCGGCCGTATCGGTTCGGGCGAGTTCAGCGTCACCGGATCGGGCGACATCGATGCCGATGGCCTTGTCGCCGGGACGCTCGACGTGTCGATCACCGGGTCGGGCAATGTCGATGCGCAGGCGACCGGCAAAGCCGACATCAGTATCCTGGGCTCGGGCGATGTGAAGCTGGGCGGCGGCGCGGCCTGCTCGACCCGCAAGATGGGATCGGGAACCGCGACCTGCAATTGACGCGGTGCTGGTGCCGCTGCGCCTTAGGCAGTAAGGCGGCACCATGACCCTTGTGCCACGATGCGCCGCGATCGCGGCCGCTGCCCTGCTTTTCGCCGGCCCTGCGACGGCTGCCGAAAAACGCTTCGGCCTCACCAGCTTCGAGGTGATCGAGGTCAACGCCGACTATATCATCGAAGTGGCGATGCGCGCCCCTGTGGGCGCCGTCGCGACGGGGCCGCAGGACGCGCTCGACCGGCTGAGCGTCGAGGCACGCGACGGACGGTTGATCATCGGCCAGCGCCAGTTCGCGGGCGACGAAAAGCGCCGCACTTCGCGCGGCGCGGTGACGATCCGGATCAATGCCGCGACGCTCCGGTCGGCGACGATGGGCGGCGCGGGGTCGCTGCAGATCGACCGGCTGAAGGGTAATCGCGTCGTCGTGGGTCTGCGTGGCCCCGGCAGGCTTTCGGTGGGCGCGATCGAGACCGACCGCTTGTCGGTGATGATGATCGGCAACGGCACGATGACGCTCGGCGGCACCGCGAAGCAGGCGCAGATGACCTTGTCGGGCGCGGGCCTGTTCGATGCCGGCACGCTGGCGGTCGACGAATTGATTTTCGACAGCGAAGGCGCAGGCGATCACATGCTGAACGCGGTCAAGCGCGCCGCAGTGACGACGCGCGGAATTGGCAGGACGGTCGTCCTCGGCCGGCCCGTGTGCACCGTCCGCAACCTCGGCAGCGGATCGGTGCAGTGCGGTAACGCGAAGAAATAGCGGGGGGCTCTCCCGGATGGGCCGGTCAGTGCGCCGCCGCCCCGAGTCCGTCGATCTTTTTCGACTGGCGGACGATAAGCCCGGGGAACCAGCGGGCGATACGCGACAACCGCCGCGCCATCTTGCCGACGGGGGTGTGGACGCTGGTGCCGTGCACGGCTTCCCACGCGGCTTCGGCCACCCGTTCGACCGGAACGATCTCGAAGCCGCTCGCCGACAGGCGGCTGCGCGCGGGTTCGTTGCTGTCGGCGCTGACCTGGTCGAGCAGCGGCGTGTCGATGAAGCCGGGCATCAGCGAGCGCACCTTGATGCCGTGCTTCGCAAATTCGATTTCGAGCGCCTCGGTCAGCCCGCGCACCGCGAACTTGGTTGCCGAGTAGACCGCAAGCCCGGCGACGCCATAGAAGCCCGACGCGGATCCGGTGTTGAGGATCGTCGATCCGGGTGTCGCCTTGAGCAGCGGCAGCGCCATATAGATGCCGTTGACGACGCCGCCGAAATTGATTGCGATCAGCCGGTCGGCTTCCTCGGGCGCCATTTCCATATATTGGCCGCCTGACCCGATGCCGGCATTATTGAAGAGCACGTCGAGGCGGCCGCCGCTCGCCGAGGCAAAGGCGTCGAGCGCACCCTTCCACTGATCGCGGTCGCGCACGTCCATCACGTGCCGCGACGACGCGCCTTCGGGCAGCCGTGCCGCGGTCTCGTCGATCCCTGTGCTGTTGACGTCGGCGATGCCGACGAACCAGCCCTGCGCGGCGAAATGGCGCGCGACCGCACGGCCGATGCCCGACCCGCCGCCGGTGATGAAAATCGCCTTCCGTGCCATTCCTGCCCTCCTTACATTCATGTCAATGAGACATGGTGCGAAGTTGACGTGTCCGTCAAGCGGCAATCGCGGCTTGGCAAGGTAAAGGGGTGATCGCTAAGACGGCGGCGATGACCCGCGGCCTTCGTTCGATCCTGCTATCCCTGATGATGCTGTGCGCGGGCCTTGCCGCCCCGGCGCGCGCCGAGGTGGTCGTCAGTTTCTACAGCCATGATTTCGGCGACCGTTTTCCGCATGCCTTCATCGTGCTGAAGGGCAAGGTCGATGCGACGGGAGAGATGGTCGACGCCAATTACGGCTTCACCGCGACGTCGGTCAGTCCCGCGATCCTGTTCGGCGCGGTGAAGGGCGAGGTGCAGACGTCGAAGCCTGGCTATGTGGCGAAAAGCGACCGCCAGTTCGACGTGACCGTCGACGATGCGACATATGCGCTATTGATGGCGAAGGTGACCGAATGGCGCGAGCGGAAGCAGCCGAGCTACAGCCTGAACAAGTTCAACTGCGTCCATTTCGTGATGGAACTGGCCGAGGTCGCCGGGCTGAAGGTCAACCGCAAGAGCAAGTTTTTCAAGAAGCCGAAGAGCTTTCTGATCGAAGTGAAGGGGTTGAACCCGCAATTGGGATGAAGGGCGAGGGGGAATGATGCTGTTGTCGATGATGATGGTGCTCGCAGCGCAGGCGGACGCGGGTGCGGCTTCGGGGAGCGCGGAACCGATGGAGCCTGCGACCTTCCCGGGCAGCTGGGCGACAAACGATGATTATCCGGCACGTGCGATGCACGAGGAGCGCGAAGGGACGACGGGCTTCCGGCTGACGATCGGCGCCGACGGCTTGCCGAGCGCGTGCGACATCATCTCGTCGAGCGGGCACGGCGACCTTGACGCGACGACGTGCCGGCTGATCATGGAGCGGGCGCGCTTCAAGCCCGGGCGCGATGCGAAGGGCAAGCCGGTCGGCGGCACCTACAGCAACCGCATTCGCTGGCAGATCCCCGAAGGCGGCGGCCTGTTCGCGCTGGGGGCGCCCGGTTTCGCCGTGGATGAAAGCGGAGAAGGCTGGCCGCGCCGGCCCCGGCCCGACATTTCGATGAACGAACTCCTGCCTGCCGACCATTATCCCGCCATCGCGCGCGAGGCGGGCGAGGAGGGCATCGTGCGGATGACGGTCGATGTCGATGCCGAAGGACGCGTCACCGGATGCAGCGTGACCGATAGCAGCCTTTCCGCCTCGCTTGACGCCGCCTCGTGCACCTTGATGCGCGACAAGGGAAAATTCGAACCCGCTCTCGATAGCGCGGGCAAGCCGGCAAGGGGCGTGGCCCCGGTGAAGTTCAACTGGCTTTTGCCCCGTGAAGAGGCTGCGGGCGATGACGCCATCGTAACGAAACCGGTCAGGAAATTCCCGATGAGCGATCCTGGCAGCCTGACGATGACGATGGTCGTGGGCGCCAACGGGACGGTCAGCGACTGCCGCTTCGAGAGCACCGGCAAGATGGCACCGCCGTCCGAGTATGGATCGCCGTGCGAGATGTTTCACGGACCGCGCCAGTTCATCCCGTTCGTCGATGCAGACGGCAAGCCGGTCGCGCGCCGCGTGACAATGCGCAGCGAATTGCTGATCGAGGATGCTCCCGCCGCCGCGCCGCCCAAATAGCCGCCAAGACCTAGACGCCGCCGGGTTTTCACCCTATGTTCAGGGAACGGGGCGCAATATTGGTCGTTCCGAGCGGTAAGAGGGGCGATTCTTGCGGTTATTGCTGACCCTATTGGCATTGCTGACCGGCCTGGCGACAGCCGACCGGGCCGTTGCCGCGCCTGCCGTTCCGGCGGCGATGGGGGCGCTGGTCATGCTGGCCGAAACGGCGGGCAAGACCGAAGCGAGCGATACCGAGCGTCGCCCGACGAGCACCGCGCCGACCCGGCGTACATCGAGTGGCAGCGGCAAGCCGCGCAAGGCGGCTCCGCCGCATCTTCCCGGCCTGCTCACCGGTAGCGACCGCGCGCTCGAATAGCATCGACTGCTGACGCCCTTGCCGGGCTCGCCTCCGTTTGCGGGGGCTTTTCCATATCCGCGCGGCGCCCGAGCCGCCTCGACAATATCAAAATTTCAAGGAAATCCTTTATGTTCGGCAGCCTTGCCAAGAGCCTGTTCGGCTCGTCCAACGACCGTTACGTCACCTCGATCCGCAAGATCGTCGACAAGATCAACGCCTTCGAACCGACGATGCAGTCTTATGACGACGCGGCGCTGCAGGCGCAGACGCAGGCGTTTCGCGACCGGCTGGCCGCCGGCGAGTCGCTCGACGACATTTTGCCCGAAGCCTTTGCGACGGTTCGCGAGGCCGCGGTCCGCACGCTCGGCATGCGTCATTTCGACGTGCAGATGGTCGGCGGCGTCGTCCTCCATCGCGGCGAGATCGCCGAAATGGCGACGGGCGAGGGCAAGACGCTGATGGCGACGCTGCCGTGCTATCTGAACGCGCTCGAGGGCAAGGGCGTGCACGTCGTGACGGTCAACGACTATCTCGCCACCCGCGACGCCGAATGGATGGGCACCGTCTATGGCTTCCTCGGCCTGACGACGGGGATCATCGTCCCGAACCTCAACGAGATGCAGCGCCGCGACGCGTACAACAGCGACATCACCTATGCGACAAACAACGAGCTCGGGTTCGATTATCTGCGCGACAATATGAAATTCGACCGCCAGCAGATGGTCCACCGCGAATTCAACTTCGGCATCGTCGACGAGGTCGATTCGATCCTGATCGACGAGGCGCGCACCCCGCTGATCATTTCGGGTCCGACCGACGACAAGTCCGAACTCTATATCCGTGTCAACGAGGTCGTCCACCAGCTCGTCGAAGAGGATTATGAGAAGGACGAAAAGTCCAAGTCGATCAACCTGACCGAAGAAGGCACCGAACATGTCGAACGGCTGCTCGAGGCGGCGGGGCTGCTTCAGGGCAACAATCTCTACGACATCGAGAACACGCAGGTCGTCCATCACGTCAATCAGGCGCTGAAGGCGATCCAGATGTTCCGCATCGACACCGACTATATCGTCAAGGACGGCAAGGTCGTGATCATCGACGAGTTCACCGGCCGCATGATGGACGGACGTCGCTGGTCCGACGGCCTGCACCAGGCGGTCGAGGCGAAGGAAGGCGTCCAGATCGAGCCCGAGAACCAGACGCTGGCGTCGATCACCTTCCAGAATTATTTCCGCATGTATCCGAAGCTTTCGGGCATGACGGGTACTGCGGCGACCGAAGCCGCCGAATTCTTCGACATCTACAAGATGAATGTCGTCAACATCCCGACCAATCGCCCGATCGCGCGCATCGACGACGAGGATGAATTCTACAAGAATATCACCGACAAGTTCGGCGCAATCGCCAAGACAATCCGCGAGGCGAACGAACGCGGCCAGCCGGTGCTCGTCGGCACCGTGTCGATCGAAAAGTCCGAGCTGCTGTCGTCGTACCTCGAAAAGGAAGGCGTGCCGCACAGCGTGCTCAACGCGCGTTTCCACGAAAGCGAAGCGCATATCGTCGCGCAGGCGGGCCGCACCGGCGCGGTCACGATCGCGACGAACATGGCGGGCCGCGGCACCGACATCAAACTCGGCGGCAACGAGGAGTTCCGGATCGACGATGAACTGAAGGATTTGCCTGAGGGGCCAGAGCGCGAAGCGGCCGCGCAGCGCATCCGCGATGAGGTCGCGGCGGAGCGTGAGGCGGTGAAGGCTGCGGGCGGCCTGTTCGTGCTCGCGACCGAGCGCCACGAAAGCCGCCGCATCGACAACCAGCTGCGCGGTCGTTCGGGGCGTCAGGGTGACCCGGGCCTCAGCAAGTTCTACCTCTGCCTCGACGACGATCTGCTGCGTATCTTCGGCCCCGACACGCTGTTTTCCAAGATGATGAACAAGAATCTCGAGGACGGCGAGGCGATCGGATCGAAGTGGCTGTCGAAGGCGATCGAGACCGCGCAGAAGAAGGTCGAGGCGCGCAACTACGACATCCGCAAGCAGGTCGTCGAGTATGACAACGTCATGAACGACCAGCGCAAGGTCATCTATGAACAGCGCGGCGAGATCATCGACAGCGAGACCGTCGACGACGTGATGCTCGCGATGCGCGCCGAAACGGTGAACGCGATCGTCGCCGACGCGTGTCCGCCGGGAAGCTATCCCGAGCAGTGGAACATCGAACAGATGAAGGAGCGCGTCCAGAACATCCTCGACCTCGATCCGCCGATCGATGCGTGGATGGAAGAAGACACGGTCGATCCCGAAATGTTCGAGGAACGCATCCAGGCGCAGGCCGATGCGGTCGCAGCCGAAAAGGCGGGGCAGGTCGATCAGGAAACATGGAAGGGGATCGAAAAGTCGATCCTGCTCCAGACGCTCGATCACCACTGGAAAGAGCATCTCTCGACCCTCGACGCGCTGCGCCAGGTCGTGTTCCTGCGCGCCTATGCGCAGAAGCAGCCGATCAACGAGTATAAGCAGGAAGCCTTTGCGCTGTTCGAGCGCATGCTGTCGAACATCCGCGAGGATGTGACTCGCACGGTCGCGCGGATCGATTTCCAGTATCAGGAACCCGAACCGATGCCGCTTCCCGATCTGCCCGACTTTCTGACGACGCACATCGACCCGTTCACCGGCGAGGACAACAGCGCCGACATCGACGGCGGCGATCTGGGTGTGATCGCGAACACGCTGCCGCCGATGCAGGCGCCGCGCCCCGACCTGCCCGAGGGCGAAAACCCCTATTCGGAGCTTGAGATCAGCCGCAATGCGCCTTGCCCCTGCGGTTCGGGCCGCAAGTACAAGCATTGCCACGGGGCAATCTGACCGGTTTATCCTCGTTGCCCCGGATGAAGTCCGGGGTGACGAAGGAATAACCCGTCAACTCCATGAGTTACGGTAATAACGCGCGCCCACACGCCCGCTTGCCAAGGCCCGTGGGCACGGTTAGCATCGCCGTCACAAGCTTGGCGGCCGCGTAGCCCCAAAGCGACGCAGCAGGCAGGAACGACGGGGCCGCGCATGGCCGACATCACGCGCGGCCGGACCGGTGGCGTGTTGCGTGGAAAGGGCTGGGGCATTTCCTTTTTCGACGAGATGACGGGGCAGGGGGGCGAGGTCCGTTCGCCCTATCGCGAATATCATGACTGGTTCGACCGCGAGGACGCGGCGCGAATCCAGCGCAAGGGGCGGCAGGCCGAAGCCTTTTTCCGCACCACGGGCATCACCTTCAACGTCTATGGCGAGGATGAGGCCGACGAGCGGCTGATCCCCTTCGACGTTGTCCCGCGGATCATCGCGGCGGGAGAATGGCGGCGTCTGTCGCGCGGGATCGAGCAGCGCGTGCGCGCGTTGAACGCCTTCCTTCACGACATCTATCACCGGCAGGAAATATTGCGCGCGGGGCGTGTTCCGACCGAGCTCATCGCGCGCAACGAGGCCTTTCTGCCGATGATGATGGGCATGGATCCGCCGGGCGGCGTCTACACCCACATCAGCGGCATCGACATCGTCCGCACCGGCGCGGACGAATATTATGTGCTCGAGGATAATGCGCGCACGCCTTCGGGCGTCTCGTACATGCTCGAGAACCGCGAGACGATGCTCCAGATGTTCCCCGAGCTGTTCGCGAAGATTTCCGTACGCGAGGTGAGCGATTATCCGCTCAACCTTCTGAAGTCGCTCGCCGCCTGCGCCCCGCCTGCCTGCAACGGAACGCCCACGGTCGCGGTGCTGACGCCGGGCATCCACAACAGCGCCTATTTCGAACACAGCTTCCTTGCCGACCAGATGGGCGCCGAGCTGGTCGAGGGGCACGACCTGCGCGTCGCCGACGGACGCGTGGCGATGCGCACGACGCAGGGCTATACGCCGATCGACGTCCTGTATCGCCGCGTCGATGACGATTTCCTCGATCCGCTCAACTTCCGACCGGACTCGGTGTTGGGGGTTCCGGGGATCTGGGACGTCTATCGCGCCGGCGGGATCACCATCGCCAATGCGCCGGGGACGGGGATCGCCGACGACAAGGCGCTTTACAGCTACATGCCCGACATCATCGAATTCTACACGGGAGAGAAGGCGCTGCTGCCCAATGTGCCGACGTGGCGCTGCTCGGAGCCCGAGCATCTGCGCGAAGTGCTCGACCGGCTGCCCGAGCTTGTTGTGAAAGAGGTCCACGGGTCGGGCGGTTACGGCATGCTCGTCGGGCCGGCGGCGAGCAAGAAGGAGATTGCGGCATTCCGCGCCAAGCTGGAGGCGAATCCGCGCAATTATATAGCCCAGCCGACGCTCTCGCTCTCGACCGTGCCGATCTTCACCAGGGCGGGGCTCGCGCCACGCCACGTCGACCTGCGTCCCTTCGTGCTGATGTCGCCGCAGGGGATCAGGATCACGCCCGGCGGGCTGACGCGCGTTGCGATGAGCAAGGGATCACTGGTCGTGAATTCAAGCCAGGGCGGCGGTACCAAGGACACTTGGGTATTGGAAGACTGATGCTCGGGAAAACCGCAGGCAGCCTGTACTGGATGGCGCGCTATCTCGAGCGCAGCGAAAACAATGCGCGGCTGATCGATGCGGGGTTCCGGATCGCGCTCACGCGGTCGAGCACCGCGCGGTCCGAATGGCGGTCGGTGCTCGTCACCGCCGGACAGGACTTCGCGTTCCGGCAGGCGCATGGCGAGGATTATACCTCGCAGCGCGTCGTCGATTTCCTGCTGCGCGACCCCGCGAACCCGTCGAGCATCATCTCGGTCGTGAAGCGCGCGCGCGACAATGCGCGCACCGCGCGGACCTATCTGACGCGCGAGGTCTGGGAGGCGGTCAACACATGCTGGATGACGCTCGGGACCCTGCTCAAGCGGCAGGTGCGCGAAGACGACCTGCCCGACGTGCTCGCCGCGATCCGCCAACAGAGCGCGCAGGTTGGCGGGACCTTCTCGGGGACGATGCTGCGCAACGACGGCTATAATTTCGCGCGGCTCGGCACCTTTCTCGAGCGCGCCGACAACACGGCGCGCATTCTCGACGTCAAATATTACCTGTTGCTGCCATCGGTCGCGCATATCGGCAGCTCGATCGACAATGTGCAGTGGGAGACGATCCTGCGCTCGGTTTCGGCCCATCGCGCTTATCACTGGCTATACGGTGCCGAGATCAGTGCGTTGAAAATCGCCGAATTCCTGATCCTCTACAAGCAGATGCCGCGCAGCCTCGCTTTCTGCTGCGACCAGATGAACGACAATCTCGGCCTGCTTCAGCGCACCTATGACGAGGAAACCGAAGCCGTGCGAATGGGGACGGCGATCTGTCGTGACCGGCTGTCGCGCCCGATCCAGTCGATCTTCGACGGGGGCTTGCATGAGTTCATCACCGAATTCCTTCGCGCCAATGCCGCGCTCGCGCGACAGATCGAGCGCGATTACCGGTTTGTGGAGTGAGTATGCGCCTTCGCGTCGAACATACCACGCACTATAATTTCGACGGCTACGTCGCCTATGCGCTGCAACAGCTCAAGCTGACGCCGAAGGAACGACCGGGACAACAGTTGATCCACAACTGGTCGATCACGATCGAGGGCGGGGTGCAGCAGCTCCATTATACCGATCATCAAGGCAATGGCGTGGATCTTGTCTCGGTTGACAGCGGCGCGAGCGAACTGATCATCCGCTGCGCGGGCGAGGTCGAACTCGTGACGTGGGACGGGGTGATCGGCCCGCATCGCGGCGCGATGCCGCTCTGGACCTTCCTGCGCCCGACCCCGCTGACGCGCGCGGGACGCGGGATACGCTCGCTTGCCGCCGAACTCGGCCGCGATTTCGCGTCGGATATCGAGCGCGCGCACGCGCTGTCGGCACTGATCATCGACCGGCTGGCCTATCGCATCGGCATTACCGATGCCGAAACGAGCGCCGAACAGGCGCTGGGCGGCGAGGGCGGCGTGTGCCAGGACCATGCGCATATCTTCATCGCCGCGATGCGCCACCTCGGGCACCCGGCGCGCTATGTCTCGGGCTATCTGATGATGAACGACCGGACTCATCAGGACGCAACCCACGCCTGGGCCGAGGCGTATTTCGAGCATATCGGCTGGATCGGTTTCGACGTGAGCAACGGCCACTCGCCCGACCAGCGCTATATTCGTGTCGCGACCGGCCTTGACTATCGCGACGCCGCCCCGGTTCGCGGCATGCGCTATGGTGCAGCGCAGGAAAATCTGGTTGTCCAATTGCAGGTCCAGCAATAAGCGGACTGGACGACGGCAACCGATCCGGGCGGGGAAACGGGATTCGATGACTTATTGCGTTGGCATGCGGTTGAACAAGGGATTGGTGTTCATGTCGGACACCCGCACCAATGCGGGCGTCGACGACATCTCGCAGGTCCGCAAGATGCGAAGCTGGCACGTCCCGGGCGAGCGTGTGATCACGCTGATGTCCGCGGGCAATCTCGCGACGACGCAAGCCGTCGTGAGCCTGCTCGACGAGCGGACCAAGGCGCCCGAAGACCGGCAACCGTCGATCCTCGCCGCGCCGTCGATGTTTCAGGTCGCGACGATCATCGGCGAAATGCTCCGCGGCATCGTGATGCGCCACAATGACGAGGGGCCGGCGGCCGAATCATTGTTCCGCGCCTCGCTGATCGTCGGCGGGCAGATCAAGGGCGCCGAGCCGCGGCTGTTCCTCGTCTATCCCGAGGGCAATTTCATCGAGGCGGGCGAAGACAATCCTTTCTTCCAGATCGGCGAGACCAAGTACGGCCGCCCGATCATCGTGCGCTCCTACGATCCCGCGATGTCGTTCGAGGATGCGGTGAAGCTGCTCTGCGTGTCGTTCGATTCGACGATCCGCGCGAACGCGGGCGTTGATCTGCCGATCGACCTGAAAATCCACGAGCGCGACGATTTCACCACCGTCCGCGAACGCCGCTTCGAACGCAACGACCCCTATTTCGAAAGCGTCGCGAACGGCTGGGCCGAGGCGCTGGGGATCGCGCTGGCCGAACTGCCCGACTTTCATTTCTGACGTCGACAGACGTTTGCAGGAAAGAAAGGGCCCGGAAGGCGCATGACCTTCCGGGCCTTGTTGTTCCGGCCGTCAGGGAGGGGGAGGAGCGGCCGGAACCGGGGGTGCCCTCCATATGGCGAGCCGCAGCTTCCCGTTCAACCATACCAAAGCATGATAGGGCCTATCCGGGTGCTGGCGCGCCCGCCGCTCAGCGGTTCTTCCGCCCCTCGATCAGCCCGTCGACGAGACCGGGATCGGCGAGCGTCGATGTATCCCCCAGAGATCCGAAATCATTCTCGGCGATCTTTCGCAGGATACGCCGCATGATCTTGCCCGATCGCGTCTTGGGCAGGCCCGGGGTCAGATGGATATGGTCGGGCGTCGCGATCGGGCCGATCTCGGTGCGCACCTGCTGTTTCAGGGCTGCAGCGACCTCTTCGGTCGGATCGACACCGGCGTTCAATGTGACATAGGCGTAAATGCCCTGACCCTTGATGTCGTGCGGGAAGCCGACGACCGCGGCCTCGGCGACAAGGTCGTGGAGGACGAGCGCGCTTTCGACTTCGGCGGTGCCCATGCGATGGCCCGACACGTTGATGACATCGTCGACGCGCCCGGTGATCCGCCAATATCCGTCGGCGTCGCGGCGGCAGCCGTCCCCGGTGAAATATTTGCCCTTGTACGTCGAGAAATAGGTCTGAACGAAACGGTCATGATCGCCATAGATGGTGCGCGCCTGCCCCGGCCAGCTGTGCGTGATGCAGAGGTTGCCTTCTGACGCGCCGCCGGTCTGCTCGTCGACGAGCACGCTGCCCTCCGCATCGACGAGCTGGGGACGGACGCCGAAGAAGGGACGCCCCGCGCTGCCCGGCTGCATCGGGTGCGCACCGGGCAGGGTGGTGATCATGATCCCGCCCGTTTCGGTCTGCCACCAGGTATCGACGACCGGAACGCGGCCCTTGCCGACGACCTGATGGTACCAGCGCCACGCCTCGGGATTGATCGGTTCGCCGACGCTGCCAAGCAGGCGGATCGACGACAGGTCGTGGCGCGTCACATAATCGTCGCCCTCGCGCATCAGCGCGCGGATCGCAGTCGGTGCGGTGTAGAGAATGTTGACCTTGTGCTTGTCGACCACCTGCCAGAAGCGGTCGTGACCCGGATAATTGGGCACCCCTTCGAACATCAGCGTTGTCGCGCCGTTCTGTAAGGGACCGTAGACGACATAGCTGTGCCCCGTGACCCAGCCGATGTCGGCGCTGCACCAGAAAATTTCGCCGGGGCGATAGTCGAAACCGTAATGGAAAGTGCTCGCGGTCCAGACGCTGTAGCCGCCGACCGTGTGCAGCACGCCCTTGGGCTTACCGGTCGAACCCGAGGTATAGAGGATGAAGAGCGGATCCTCGGCACCCATCGGCTCGCACGGGCAGTCGGCATCGACGTCGGCCGACAGCGCGTCGTACCAGTGATCGCGGCCCTCCTTCATCGCGACGTCGCCGCCGGTGTGCGCGATGACGAGCACCGCCTTCACATCGACGCGTTCGAGCGCCTTGTCGACGTTGGCCTTGAGCGGCACGGTCTTGCCGCCGCGGAGGCCCTCGTCGGCGCAGATCACCCAGTCGCTGGCGCAATCCTCGATCCGGCCATGGATCGCTTCGGGCGAGAAACCACCGAAGACGACGCTGTGCACCGCGCCGATGCGCGCGCAGGCGAGCATCGCCACCGCGCCTTCGGGGATCATCGGCATGTAGATGGTGACGCGGTCGCCCTTTTTGACGCCCATTTTCTTCAGCGTGTTCGCGAAGCGGATGACGTCGGCGAGCAGCGCGGCATAGCTGATGTGGCGCGTCGCACCGTCGGGGGCGTCGGGTTCGAAAATGATCGCGATGCGGTCGCCATGTCCCGCGGCGACGTGGCGGTCGACGGCGTTGTGGCAAAGGTTGAGAATGCCATCCTCATACCATTTGATCTCGACAGGATCATACGACCAGCCCGCGATCGTGGTCGGCGGCTTGATCCAGTCGACGCGCTTCGCCTGTTCGGCCCAGAAGGCGTCGGGATCGTCGATGCTCTGTGCATAGAGCCGGTCGTAATCGGCTACGCTGCAATGCGTGTTCGCGGCGGCGTCGGCGGGGACCGGGACAAAAGGTTCGGAGGGGGGCAGTTCGGACACGGGCGACTCTCCCATTCGGGTTTGCATTGTTCGCCCGCTGCGATAACCCGCGAGCCACAAACTGCAAGGGCGCGCTGGCGCCGGTGAAGGGACATATGATGAGCGAATTGGGCCAGGAGATCGGACGCCTGCTTGACGGACTGGGCGTCGACCGTGCGCAGTGGGCCGAAGGATCGATGCCGTCGGTGACGCCGCTGACCGGCGAGCAAATCGGCATGGTGCAGGTCGTCGATCCAGCGGCGATCGACAGGACGCTCGACAGGGCAAGCGCGGCTTTCCGCGCGTGGCGCCACGTTCCCGCGCCGCGTCGCGGCGAACTGGTGCGGTTGTGGGGCGAGGAACTGCGCGCCGCGAAGGACGATCTTGCCAGGCTGGTGACGGTCGAAGCGGGCAAGATTCCGTCCGAAGGCGCGGGCGAGGTGCAGGAGATGATCGACATCTGCGATTTTGCGGTCGGGCTCTCGCGCCAGCTCTACGGCCTGACGATCGCGACCGAGCGGCCGGGGCACCGGATGATGGAGGTCTGGCATCCGCTGGGGCCTGTCGGAGTGATTTCGGCGTTCAACTTTCCCGTCGCGGTATGGGCATGGAATGCGGCAGTCGCGCTCGTGTGCGGCAACAGCGTCGTGTGGAAACCGTCGGAGAAGACGCCGCTGACGGCATTGGCGACGCAGGCGATTTTCGGGCGCGCAGTCGCGCGGTTCGGCGATGCGCCCGAGGGACTGGCGCAGTTGCTGATCGGCGGGCGCGACGCAGGCGAGGCGCTGGTCGACGACAGGCGGATCGCGCTGGTGTCGGCGACGGGGTCGACGCGCATGGGCCGCGCGGTGGCGCCGCGACTGGCACAGCGTTTCGCTCGCGCGATTCTCGAGCTCGGCGGCAACAATGGCGTGATCGTCGCGCCGTCGGCCGATCTCGATCTCGCGCTTCGCGGGGTTGCGTTCGGCGCGATGGGAACCGCGGGGCAGCGCTGCACGACGACGCGGCGCCTGTTCGTCCACGACAGCATCTACGACGGTTTCGTTGCGCGGCTGAAGGCGGCCTTTGCCAGCGTCGGCGTCGGCAATCCGATCGAAGGCGAGGTGCTTGTCGGGCCGCTGATCGACCGCGCGGCCTATGAGATGATGCAGGAAGCGCTGACCGCCGCGACGGCCGCAGGCGGTGTCGTGCACGGCGGTGAACGCGTCGGCGAGGGCGCGAGTTTTTACGTGAAGCCCGCGCTTGTCGAGATGCCGGGGCAGGTTGGGCCGGTGCTTGAAGAGACGTTCGCGCCGATCCTCTATGTGATGCGCTATTACGACCTCGATGCGGTGATCGCGCTGCACAACGACGTTGCGGCGGGGCTCTCGTCGGCGATCTTCACGACCGATATGCGCGAGGCCGAACGTTTTCTGGTCGCGAGCGATTGCGGCATCGCGAATGTCAATCTCGGCACGTCGGGCGCTGAAATCGGTGGCGCGTTCGGTGGCGAGAAGGAGACGGGCGGTGGCCGTGAGTCCGGGTCGGACAGCTGGAAAGCCTATATGCGGCGCGCGACGAATACGCTGAATTATTCGGATGCACTGCCTTTGGCGCAGGGGGTTTCGTTCGAGCTGTAATTGTGCCCCGGCGAAAGCCGGGGACCAGTGACGTCGACGCCATCGTCCCCGGCTTTCGCCGGGGCGCAGCTCAGGCCGCCTGCCAGCCGAAGCCTTCATCGAGCGCGACGATCCGCCCCTCGACGCCAACCGGCTCGTTCGTTCCGTCGGTCAGGAACGCCAGCATCGCTGCATCGCTGACATCGACATGCGCGAGCGTGCGCTTGCCCTCGGGCGTACGGGCCACAATGACGCCGTCCTTCGGACTGCCATCGCGGCCGTAGAACACCGTATAGCTTTCGATCGTCGCTACTCCGGCATAATCCTCGACCAGCGCGGGTACCGGGCCGCGCTTTGCTTCGGCCTCGGCCTGATAATCGAAATCCTGCGGGAAACTTGCGGCTGGGATCGGCTCGCGTCCCAGCACGATGCAATGATTGTCGGTCGCGAAGCCGCCATTGGCAAAAAGGAAGCCGTAGCGACCCTCCTTGCGCAGCTTCTCTGCCATCGAAACGACTGCATGGCTCATATAATTGGCGATCGGGCCGCCGCCGAAGGTCAGGCCGCCGAACACCGTCGCGGGGCGATCCCACGGCCAGCCGAGGATGCGGCGCGCCATCTTGGGCACGCAGGGAAAGCAGCTGTAAAGCTCGACGCAGTCGAAATCGTCGACACCCATCGCGTTCAATTCGAGCGTCCGTCTGATCGACGTTTCCATGCTGACGCTGCCGTCGTAGCGGTCGCGGTGAAGGATGCTCGCGGGTTCCTTTGCCGCGGCGCCCATGCCGACATAGATCAGGCGGTCTTCGGCAATGCCGCGGCGGCGGGCTTCGGCAAGGCTCGCGACAAGGAAGCCTGCGCCCTGGTTCACCGATGAATTGGCGACCATCAGCTTCGAATAGGGGAAGGCGATCGGGCGATTGCGCTCGTCGACATGGAGGATGTCTTCGGGCGACACAGGCTTGCGGATCCACGCGCCGTCGTTGGCGGCCGCAACCTCCGAAAAGCGTGACCAGATTTCGGCGCTTTCGAACTGCGCCTTGGCGAGGCTGTCGCCCCACGCCGCACGCGTTGCATTTTCGTAAAGCGGATAGACATCGACCGGCGCGGCGAGGCCGTGCTTCTGCGCGTAATCAGGTTCGCGCCGGGTCGCGACCTTGCGGATCGCGTTATAGCTTTTGTCCTCGCCGCTTGCGGCCTTGGCGGCGCGACCCGCAGCGGTACGGAGCGCTTCGGCTCCGACAATCGCGGCGAGCTTGACCTCACCCGCGCCGATGCGGTTCGCGGCTTCGTTGAGCAGGCGGATGGGCGTGTCGCCGTGCGGCGCGGCCGACTGATAATTGATTGCGGGCGTTGCCCCGATCGCGGCGGCAAGCGGTTCGGGCAGCTTGCCGAGGCTGTGGAAGCTGATCTGGTCGACAATGGCGAGACTGTCGATTTCGGCGAGCGGAACGCCGGCATCCTCCGCCGCGATCTTCAGCGCTGCGATCATCAGCCCGAGCGAATCGAGGCCCCGGTCGGGATCGTCGGGCCGGTCGTTGACCTGCCCGACGCCGATGATGACGGGAATGCGCTCGGGATCGGTCATCATGTCAGCGCGCCTTCCACTCGGGCTTGCGCTTCTGCGCGAAGGCAAGCGGCCCTTCGCGCGCATCCTCGCTGCGCATCAGCATCGACCGTTCGATCGTATTATGCTCCCAAAAGGCCGCGTCCGAGGCGATGCGTCCGTCCTGGATGCCGAGCGCGACGCGCTTCGACACCTGCACCGACAACGGGGCGTTGCCCGCGATCTTTTCGGCGAGCGCAAGCGCAGTCGGCATCAGGTCGGCGAGCGGGACGACATGATTGACGAGACCGAACTCGGCGGCGCGCGCGGCGGGGATCGGATCGCCCGTGAGCATATATTCCATCGCGAGCTTGCGTGGCAGCTGCTGCGCGAGGCGGAACGCGCCGCCCGCCGCCGCGAACAGCCCCACCTTGACCTCGGGCAGGCCGAACTGGGCATGATCGGCGGCGACGATGATGTCGCTCATCAGGGCGATTTCGCAGCCGCCGCCGAAAGCGAAGCCGTTGACCGCCGCGATGACCGGTTTCGAGATCGGGTGCGACACCATGCCGGCGAAGCCCCACGCTTGCTGGGCGGGGTCGTCGGGAGCGAGGCTCTCGCCCCGCGACAGCGCGACCAGGTCGGCGCCAGCGCAGAAGCTCCTGTCGCCCGCACCGGTGATCACGACGGCGCGGATTTCCGGATCGGCTTCCGCCTCCTCGAGCGCGGTGCCGATGCCGACATGAACCGCGGCGTTGACCGCGTTGCGCGCTTCGGGCCGGTTGATCGTGACGATCAGGATATGCCCACGGCGTTCGGTGAGGATGGTGGTGTCGGTCATCGCGAATCTCTCCGTTTCGGGGGAGTATCGCGGGTGGTTGACGTTTACGTCAACTGGAAAGCTGGAGGAATGGCCGTCGCCCCCGCGAAGGCGGGGGCCGCTATCGGCCTAGCGCAAGGTTGCCAGCGGCCCCGCCTTCGCGGGGGGCGACGGCGGAAGATCAGATCGATTGTCCGGTCTTCGCCCAGTCGGCGAGGAAGCCTTCGATGCCCTTTTCGGTCAGGATATGCTTGAACAGGCCCTTGATCACCGAGGGCGGCGCGGTCATCACGTCGGCACCGATCTTGGCGGCCTCGAGCACATGGATGCCGTGGCGGACGCTCGCGACGAGGATTTCGGTCTCATAGGCGTAATTGTTATAGATCAGCCGGATATCTTCGATCAGCTGCATGCCGTCGAAACCGTTGTCGTCGTGGCGGCCGACGAAGGGCGAGACGAAGGTCGCACCGGCCTTCGCGGCGAGCAACGCCTGCGCAGCCGAGAAGCAGAGGGTGACATTGACCATCGTGCCGTCGCTGGTCAACGCCTTGCAGGTCTTCAAACCGTCAATCGTCAGCGGCACCTTGATGCAGACGTTATCGGCGATCTTGCGGAGGATTTCGGCCTCCTTCATCATCGTTTCATGGTCGAGCGCGACGACCTCGGCCGACACCGGGCCGGCGGTCAGCGCGCAGATTTCCTTCGTCACTTCCTTGAAGTCGCGTCCCGACTTGGCGATCAGCGACGGATTGGTGGTGACCCCGTCGAGCAGGCCGGTCGCGGCGAGTTCCTGGATTTCGGCAATTTCGGCGGTGTCGGCGAAGAATTTCATGGTGCGGATAGTCCTTGTTCGGGCGAGCCCCTGTCGGGCCGGGCGATTCGTGGTTCCGCCTATAGCCCTCCCGTGGCCGAGGCCAAACAGGCTGGTGGATCGGCGCCTGTAATTGACTGGCGGGATGTCGATGTGCATGGAAATGGCGCGTCGTCGTCGGCGACAGCAAATCAACGCGCCGATCAGGGCACCGGATCGGCGTTGGAACGACAACAGGCGGGCGCTGCCGACAAACGGTGGACGCTATGCCATTTTTCGAACGACGCCACATTCTCGCCGGCAGCCTGACCCTGCCGCTCGCCGGCCTTTTGCCATCCGCTCAAGCGCGAGCGGCCGAATCGCGCGGCAGTTTTGAACATCGGCTTCGGCCGACGGTTCACACCGGGGCCGAACGCTGGACGCTTGCCGAACGGATGGCGCGTGGCGGTGTTGCGGGCGCCGCGATCGCGATCTTGCGCGACGGGCGGGTTCACAGCGCGACCGGTCACGGCGTCTGCGTCGCCGGGCGGGCCGCTCCCGTCGGACCCGATACGCTCTTTTCCGTGGGATCGGTCAGCAAGGTCGCGGCGGCAGCGCTCTGCCTGAAACTCGTTGCGCTGGGCCATCTGGACCTCGACCGGAATATCGAACGTTGGCTGAAGCGCTGGCGGGTTCCCGCGGGTCCGGCGGGTGACAGCACCGCCATCACCTTGCGGATGCTGCTGTCGCACACCGCGGGCTTCAACGTGCATGGCTTTCAGGACATCGCGCCCGATGCGCCGATGCCGACGCTGGTCCAGACCCTCGATGGCGCGGCACCGGCGCTGAACAAACCGCTGGAGCGAATCGATGCCGCCGGGACGCGGTCGCGCTATTCGGGCGGCGGCTACATGATCGTTCAGGCAGTGATCGAGGATGCACTCGGCGCGCCGTTCGGTTCGGCGGCGCGGCGCTATCTGTTTGCGCCGCTCGGTATGAAGCGAAGCCGGTTCGATGCCGCGCCGGCGGCCGATACGCCGGACATCGCCCACGCCCATGACCGCGACGGAAAACCCGTCGCGCTTCCCCGTGGATGGCAAAGCTTTCCCGAACTCGCCCCATCGGGACTTTGGACCTCCGCAAACGATCTGGGCCGTCTCGTTCTCGCGCTGGGGGCAAGCTACCGCGCGCCGGGCGGTTTTTTGCCGCAAGATCTGGCGGTCGATATGATGACGGCGGTGTCGCCGGGTTCTTTCGGTCCGGGACCGCGTCTCGCCGGCGAAGGGGTGGCGCGCATTTTCCATCACGCCGGAGCAAACGATAGCTACAAGGCCTATATCGAAGGCAATCTTGTCACCGGCGATGGCCTCGTCATTGTGACCAACGGTGCGAATGGCGACCTTCTGGGCGATGAAATCCGCAATGCAGTGTCGGACGCCTTCTCCTGGCCGGGCGACTGGTCGGTGCGGACCGCCCCGATTGCGACCGCCTCGATCAGTGACGGCTTTGTTGGCAGCTACAAGCGGCGGACGGATCAAAGCCTTCAACTCGCGGGCATTCTCGATACGGGCTTCAGCGCCGATCAGATCGAGATTGCCCGGTCCGCCGAAGGCGTGCGCATGATCGCCAAGGGTAAGGTGCGAAAGCTCGTGCCGGTGACGGGCAACCGGTTCGTCGTGCCTGACGCCTATATACCGGCGGGAACCCTGCAGCTGTCGTTCGATCGCGGCGCCGATCGTTCGGTGCGAAGCCTGACCGTTATCGGCGGAGGCGGGACTTTGCTTTTCGACAAAGTCCAGACCTGAAAGCACTGGCGTTCCATCTTTGTTCCGATTATGCGGCGAGGATGGCCAAAGCGAAGCGTCAATATGTCTGCCAGAACTGCGGCTCCGCCACTTACCGCTGGCAGGGGCAATGCGCCGATTGCGGCGAGTGGAACACGCTGGTCGAGGAAGCGGGTGAAACCGTCTTTTCGGCGAAGCACGACCTGAGCAAGGGCGGGCGCACGCTCGCGCTCGAAACGCTCGATGCCGAGAGCAAGATGCCCGAGCGGATGCTGTGCGGGATCGCCGAATTCGACCGCGCGCTGGGCGGTGGTTTCGTCGCGGGGTCGGCCACGCTGATCGGCGGCGACCCGGGGATCGGGAAGTCGACCTTGCTGTTGCAGGCGGCGGGACGGCTTGCGAAGGCCGGCAAGTCGGTCGTCTATATCAGCGGCGAAGAGGCGGCGGCGCAGGTGCGGCTGCGTGCACAGCGGCTCGGGCTTGGCAACGCACCCGTCGCGCTCGCAAGCGCGACATCGGTGCGCGACATCCTGGCGACGCTCGACGGCCGCGACGCCGATTTCGTGGTGATCGATTCGATCCAGACGATGCACAGCGACCTGATCGACAGCGCGCCGGGAACGGTAAGTCAGGTTCGCGCCAGCGCGCAGGAGCTGATCCGCTATGCCAAGGACAGCGATGCCGCGATCGTGCTTGTCGGGCATGTCACGAAGGACGGGACGATAGCAGGACCGCGCGTACTCGAGCATATGGTCGATACGGTGCTGGCGTTCGAAGGCGAGCGCAGCCACCAGTATCGCATCCTGCGCGCCGTGAAGAACCGCTTCGGCGGCACCGACGAGATCGGGGTATTCGCGATGGGCGAGGAGGGGCTGGGGGAAGTCAGCAACCCGTCTAGCCTGTTTCTGACCGATCGCAGCCGGGATGTTCCCGGCTCGGTTGTGTTCCCCGCGTTGGAGGGCACGCGCCCGGTGCTCGTCGAAGTGCAGGCGCTGACCGTGCGCCTCGCGAGCGGGGCGACGCCTCGCAGGGCCGTCGTCGGCTGGGACAGCGGGCGGCTCGCGATGGTGCTCGCGGTGCTTGAGGCACGCTGCGGGCTGCAGATGGGCGCGGCCGAAGTCTATCTCAACATCGCGGGCGGTTACCGGCTGACCGATCCCGCAGCCGACCTTGCGGTCGCCGCGGCGCTGATTTCTGCGTTCAGCGAGCGGCCGGTGCCCGCCGACGCAATCGTATTCGGCGAATTGTCGCTGTCGGGCGAGGTGCGGCAGGTTTCGCATGACGGGCTGCGGCTGCGCGAAGCGGCGAAGCTTGGTTTTTCGCGCGGCTGGGGCCCAAAGGGTATGAAGCCGGTCGGCGGGATTTCGGTCACCGGTTTCGGCCGCCTCGGCGAACTCGTTGACCTGATGCTCGGGCGCGACTAGCGACCGGCGAATGGGAAGTCTGACGGCTCTGGATATCATCGTGCTGGTGCTGGTTGGCGGCGGCGCGGTACTCGGTTTTTCGCGTGGCCTTGTGCAGGAGGTGACGACGCTGCTCGCGTGGATCCTGGCGATCGTGGCGGTGCGTTTCTTTCATCCCTTCGTTACCAACCTGCTCTCGGGCTGGGTCGGGACCGAGGGCGGCGCGGCGGTGCTCGCCTTCGTGCTGCTTTTCGGCGGCGTTTTCGCACTTGCCAAATGGGGGTCGCGCGCGATGGGGCAACGCAGTCGCGCCTCGCTTGTCGGCGGGTTCGACCGCGGGCTGGGCGCGGGATTCGGTGCGGTGAAGGGGCTGATGATTGCGTCGATCGGTTTCATGCTGGTGACGCTGCTTTACGACATCGGCTACGGCAACGCGCAGCGCCCCGCTTGGATGACCGAAAGCCGCTCGTATCCGGCGCTCAACGCGACGAGCGCGGCGATGAGCAAGGTGATCGCCGAACGCCGCGCCGAAGCGCGCACGGCGGGGGCTAAGGCCGACGAAGCCGAAGTTCGATGAGCGCGCCGCTTTACAACCGCGACATTCTGGCGCTGGCCGTCGCGACCGCCGAACATCTGCCAAACCCTGGCGCGCGTTACCATGCGAGCGCCCGGGCGCCGCTGTGCGGCAGCCGCATCATCCTCGACCTCGATACCGACGAGGGCGGTCGGGTGACGGCGATCGGCATGCATGTCGAGGCGTGCGCGCTGGGACAGGCGGCGGCGACGTTGCTGGCGCGGCATGCGCCCGGTCGCGAGATCGATGCGATTCGTGCGGTGCGCGATGCGATTGCCGGCTGGTTTGGCGGCACCGGCGACGTGCCCGACTGGCCGGGTTTCGACCTGCTTGCACCCGCGCGCGACTATCCGGCGCGCCACGGCGCGATCCTGTTGCCCTTCGATGCTGCGATCACCGCGCTCGAGGAACGGGGGGCGCGGGTATGACGCTGCTCGCGCTCGCCGCGGCGGGGGTCGAAGCTGTCGCCGAAACGACGACCGATGCGGTGCTGATCGAGGCGACGATCCTGCTCGGCGTCGCGACGCTGTTCGTGATGGTGTTCCGCCGACTCGGCCTCGGTGCCGTGCTGGGTTACCTGCTCGCCGGGGCACTCGTCGGCCCGCACGGCCTGGGACTCGTCGGTGGAGGCGAATCGAAGCTGGCCTTCGCCGAGATCGGCATCGCTTTCCTGCTCTTTCTCGTCGGGCTCGAACTCCATCCGCGCCGGCTCTGGGAACTCCGGCGCGCGATCTTCGGCCTTGGCCTCGCGCAGGTCGTGGTGACGGGGTTGATCCTGACCGGACTGATCCTCGTCACGCTGGGTTTCAGCTGGCAGGCGGCGTTGGCGCTTGGCCTGCCGCTCGCGCTGTCGTCGACCGCGCAGGTGCTGCCGGGCCTCAAAAGCTCGGGCCGCATCAACTCGCCCTTTGGCGAAAAGGCCTTTTCGATCCTGCTGTTCCAGGATCTCGCGATCGTACCGATGATAACCATCGTCGCCGCGCTGTCGCGTGCCCCCGCCAACCCCGACGCGCCGCCGGGATGGCAGACCGCCTTCTTCACCGTCTGGGCGATCGTCGTCCTCGTCCTTGTCGGGCGGTTCATCGTCAACCCGCTGTTGCGGATCGTCGGGCGCTATGGCGAGCGCGAACTGTTCGTCGTCGTCGGGCTGCTCGTCGTGCTCGCGAGCGCGGCGTTCATGCACAGCCTGCACCTGTCGACCGCGCTCGGCGCCTTCATCGCCGGCGTCATGCTCGCCGATTCGCCCTATCGACACGAGATCGAGGCCGACGTCGAACCGTTCCGTCTCGTGCTGCTCGGGCTGTTCTTCCTCGCCGTCGGTATGGTGCTCGATATCCAGGCGGTCCTCGCGCGGCCGTTGCTCGTCGCCGCGCTCGCGGCGGGACTCGTGGTGACCAAGCTTGCCGTGCTTACGATCCTCGTGCGCCTGTTCGGCAAGCCGTGGAAGATCGCGCTCGGGCTTGGTCTGCTCCTCAGTCAGGGCGGCGAATTCGGCTTCCTGCTGTTCACGCAGGCGACGCAGGCACAGTTGATCGCGCCCGAGGCGGCAAGCCTGTTCAGCGCGGTGGTGACGCTGTCCATGGTATCGACACCGTTCCTGATGCTGTTCGCGCGCAACCTCGAATTCGCGCCCGAAAGCGACGGGTCGGAATATGACGATCCCGAAAATGCGCCGCGCGGATCGGCGATCGTCGTCGGATATGGCCGGTTCGGGCAGATCGTCGCGCAGATGCTGACCGCGGTCGATTGTTCGGTGACGCTGATCGACAAGAAGCCGAGCCAGATCGAGGTATCGGGGCGCTTCGATACCAAAGTCTATTATGGTGACGGGCTGAAGGTCGACGTGCTGCGCCGGGCCGACGCCGAAGAGGCGCGGCTGATCATCTTCTGCACCGACGATCGCAGCGTCGATGCCGGGGTGCTGGCGCCGATCGTCAAGGCTTTTCCCGATGCGAAGATACTGACCCGCGTGTTCGACCGCCGCCAGCTGATGGCGATCGACGGAGCAGGGGTCGACGGTGCGGTGCGCGAGACGTTCGAAAGCTCGATCGCGCTGGGCATGATGGCGCTGAAGCAGATCGACGTCAGCGATCAGGAGATTGCCGATGTCGAGCTGGCGTTACGTCACCTCGACACCGAACGGCTGAATGCGCAGATCAGCGAAGGCGATCTGTCGGCCGGCATGGATCACCGTTTCGTGCCCGGCGGCGGGCGGCAGGCGGCGAGCATCCTCGAAAGGCTGCGCGAACGGCGACAGGCGGCGAAGCTGGCGCGCGAAGAGGCCGAACGCGAAGAAGCAGCAGGGAGCTAGCCGTTGCGCCACAACCATCGCGCCGAAGGACTCGCCGGGCTGTGAGCTTTGGGGCGGGGTAGGCGACAGTCGGCCTTGCGATAACATCATTCGCCGGTGGGCGTTCGTGATGCGCGTCAGCCAACGCGGATAGGCTCGACGGATCCCTTGGCCAAACGCCAAATGACGTCCTGCGGAACGGGCAAGCCGAGGGCGTCTTCCTTGCTCAGATCGAGATACGCTCCGCGAATGAGGCGGCCGATCAATCCATGGGAAACGGCAAGGACGATACCCTCCAGACTATCCAGCCATGGTTTCACGCGTGCCATGGCAGCATCGTAGCTTTCGCTGTCAGGTGATCGGAAGAACCAGTCGAACGGAGTCGTGTTGTCCAATCGCCCCGGCCACCGGGCGTCTATGTCTACATGTGTAAGGCCGTCCCACGAACCAACCGAAATCTCCGCAATTCGGGGCTCCCGCCGGGTCTCGGGAAAATCCCCGAAAGATTTTATGAGGGATGCGGTTTCGCGCACGCGCCCCAACGGACTTGCCACGAACCCGTCTATCTCCGCCGCGACCCCGGCAGGCCGCCGTCCTTATGCCTCTGCCTGCGCCACGCCCCTTTCGGTCAGTCGGGAATCGAGCTTGCCTTGGAATCGACGGCGGCGTTCCACTCGGTTTCGCCATGCCGAACCAGATAGATTTCTCTTTGCGACGGCACAGCCAAGAAACACCTCGATCTGGTTCCGAAACTCTACAAGGGCTGTCCTTCGGCCCGGCAGCCCTTCAATCTCAATAAGCCAGCGCGCATCCGTCGGCGCGCATCTCGCTTGCGGCGGCATAGACGCGGGTGTCGCCGTCCATGCGATGCTCGACGCATTGATAGCGTCCGAACCCGCCGTCGGGCTCGCCGATCGTCCAGCCGATATCGGCGAGCCGCCGCCGGCTTGCCTCGGGAACGCCGCTTTCGAGCCGCAGCAGGCCATTCGCGCCGAGATCAGGCGAATCTTCGCCCATCGTCTCCGACGATCCTTCATGATGCCAGCGCGGCGAATCGCCCGCTGCCTGGATTTCCAGCCCGTAATCGACGCTGTTGATGATGATCTGCGCCTGCCCCTGCGGCTGCATGTCGCCGCCCATCACGCCAAAGCTCATCCACGGCACATCGCCGCGCGCCGCGAAGCCCGGAATGATCGTCTGGAACGGCCGCTTGCCCGGCGCATAGATGTTGGGATGGCCGTCAGCCAGGCTGAACAACTGCCCGCGGTCCTGGAACATGAAGCCGAGCCCGTCGGCAACGAGCCCCGACCCCATGCCGCGGAAGTTCGACTGGATCATCGATACCATCATGCCGTCCTCGTCGGCGCAGCTGAAATAGGTCGTGTCGCCGCGGCTCGGCGCCTGTCCCGGATGGACCGGCGACAGCAGCCGGTCGGGGCGGATCAGCTTGGCGCGCTCGGCGGCATATTCCTTGGAAACCAGCCATTCGACCGGCACTTTGGCGAAGTGCGGATCGGCATAATAACGCGCGCGATCTTCGTAGGCGAGGCGCTTCGCCTCGGCCTGCAAATGGATCGACAGCGCCGACTGGAACCCCGCGCCCTGCAAGTCGAAATTTTCGAGGATGTTGAGCATCTGCAACGTCGCGATGCCCTGGGTGTTCGCGCCGAGCGCATAGACGTCGGTGCCGCGATATCCGGTCCTGTGCGGCTGGATCCATTCGGACTTGTGCGCAGCCAGATCCTCATAACGCAGCCAGCCGCCAATCCGCTTGAAATAGCTGTCGATCGTGCGCGCAATCTCGCCGGTATAAAAGGCGTCGCGTCCGCCCTCGGCGATCAGGCGGAAGGTGCGCGCGAGATCGGGGTTGCGGAACACCTGTCCCGCCGCCGGCCCCTTGCCGTCATTGACCCCGTAGGTCCGCATCGCATTGTCGATCTCCTCGATCCCGCGCCCCGGCTGGCGGAAGCCGGCGAGGCTGCGACGGATATAATAGGCGATCATGTCGGGCACCGGCGCGCCCGCCTCAGCATGGGCGATGACGGGTTCGAACAGCTCCTTCCATGGCAATTTCCCGTAGCGCTGGTGCATCGTCCACCAGCCGTCGACCGCGCCCGGCACCGACACGCTGATCGCGCCATAGGCGGGCAGCGTCCCGCCCTTCGCGAGGCTGCGAACCGTCGCGAGGTCGAGCCCGCGCGGGCTTTTTCCCGACCCGGCGAGGCCGGCGAGCTTCCTCGTCTTCGGGTCCCAGATCATCGCATAGACGTCGCCGCCGATGCCGTTCGCGGTCGGCTCGAGCAGCCCGAGGCACGCGTTGATCGCGATCGCCGCGTCGACCGCCGATCCGCCGCGCTTCAATATGTCGATCCCCGCCTGCGTCGCGAGCGGATGCGCGGTACCCGCGGCGCCGTGGAGACCATAGGCCGCGGTGCGCGACGCGAAGCTCGCCCCGACCGGCCGGTCGCCGCCCTGGACGTCGGGTCGCACGAACCGGTCTTCGCCCGCTTCCCACCGCGGCGATACATCCTTTGCCTTGGGTGCGGCCTTGAGCCCGCCGCCCTGGGCCGTTCCCGCCGTCGGCAACAGGGCGGCGGCGGGAACGGCGGCAAGGAGTGTACGACGATGCATGGGCTCAAATCCTCCTGAAAGAGAATGGTTTTGCGGGATGTGCCGCCGATAGCAAGATCGGATTTGATATACGATGCGGCTGGCGGCGACGGTCCGGAGACTCAGCGGTCCAGAAACGCCGCCACCGTATCGAGGCCATATTGATCGGTGACGAAGCTTTGCCCGATGCCGCGCGTCAGGATCAGCGGCAGCTTGCCGCCGCGCACCTTCTTGTCGTGCGCCATGTGCGCCGCCAGTGCCGCGCCGTCGCTGTTGACCCCCGCGCTGGCGAGGCTGTGCGGCAGGTCGACGCTGGCGAGGTGCGCGCGAACGCGTTCGGCGTCTTCGGGCGTGCAGAGGCCGTTCGCGGCCGAGAATTGATGTGCGAGCACCATGCCCGCCGCGACCGCCTCACCATGGAGCAGCCGGTCCGAATAGCCCGTCTCGGCCTCGAGCGCGTGGCCGAAGCTGTGGCCGAGGTTGAGCAGCGCGCGGATGTCCTGCGTCTCGCGCTCGTCGGCGGCGACGATGCGCGCTTTTGCCGATACGCTGTGCGCAATGGCATATGCGCGCGCCGCGCTGTCGCCCGCGAGGAGCGCCGCGCCATGGTCTTCGCACCATGCGAAGAAGGCGGCGTCGTCGATCAGCCCGTATTTGACGACTTCGGCATAGCCGGCGCCGAGTTCGCGGCGCGGCAGCGTCGCGAGCGTCGTCGGGTCGATGACCACCATCGCGGGCTGGTGAAAGGCGCCGATCAGGTTCTTGCCTGCGGGGACGTTGATCGCGGTCTTGCCGCCGACGCTGCTATCGACCTGCGCCAGCAGGGTGGTCGGGACCTGGATGAAATGACAGCCGCGCTTGACGACCGAGCACGCGAAACCGACGAGATCGCCGATGACGCCTCCGCCAAGGGCGATGACATGGTCGCTGCGTTCGACCCCTTCGCCGATCAGCCATTCGGTCAGGCGCGCGAGTCCCGCCCAGCTCTTGGTGCCTTCGCCGGGATCGAGCACGAAGGAGGAGAAGGAGATTCCCTCCCTGCCGAGCGACGCGCCGACGCGGTGCAGATAATGGTCGGCGACATGGGCATCGGTAACGATCATCGTGCGCGGACGCTTCAGCACCGGTGCGATATGGGTGCCGATGTCGCCGAGCAACCCGTCGGCAATCAGGATCGGGTAGCTGCGGGCCCCCAGTTCGACGGTCAGCTTTTCCATTGCGACAGAGCCTCCAGGATCGCGCGCACCGTATGATCGTGCGGCGTGCTCGCCGAACTGACGCGCAGGTGCGCCTCGGCATAGATGGGGTTGCGGACCGCCGCGAGTTCGCGCAGCACTTCGCCCGGGTCGCGGTCCTTCAGCAGCGGGCGGTGGCTGCGGCGGCCGACGCGCTCGACGAGCGTCGGGATATCGGCGTCGAGCCAGATCGAGAGACTGTCCTTCAGGATCAGTGCGCGCGTCTCTTCGTTGATGAAGGCGCCGCCGCCGGTTGCGAGCACCATCGGCCGGTCTGCCAGCAGCCGCGCGATGACGCGGCGTTCGCCGTCGCGGAAATGCGCCTCGCCGAAGCGCGAAAAAATGTCGGAGATCGTCATGCCCGCCGCGCGTTCGATCTCGTCGTCGGCGTCGGCGAACCGCATGCCGAGCCGCTGCGCAAGCCGGCGGCCGATCGTCGATTTCCCCGATCCCATCAACCCGACGAGCACGACCGTCCGGTCGCGGATCGACGCGGGGATGGCAGGAGCCGGGCTTTTCGGGTTTCGCGACATGGTGCGCGCGGCTATACCGTTCGCACCGCGCGGAACAATGGTTTTGCTCCGTACGCTATGAGACGAACGACAGGCATTGGATATTGCGCGCACGGGGCAGATCGGGAAAAGGCCGCTGGATTGCACGATTGATCGTGCTGGCTCTGGTGCTCGCGGCGTTTTTTCTGTTCCTGTTGTTTCTGGGCCGGCCGATCGAGCCGCGAATGATTGAGGTGGACGTGACCGACAAGATTGCCGAAAGCGCGACGCGATGAAGGTAAAGACGCTCTCGCTGACGCTGGGCCTGTCGGGCACCGCGCTCGCCGCCGCGCTGGTCCTGCCCGTGCTGGCACAGGAATCTCTGTTGCCCGAAGGTTTCGGCAACCCCGCCGAAACGCCCGCGCCGCGCCCGACGCCCGCGCCATCTTCAACCCAGGGATCAACCCCGACGCCGGCACCAGGTGCGACGACGAAGAACGGCACGGCCCCGCCGCCCGTCGCGCCGACCCTC
>NZ_DATMST010000145.1:0-2115 GCF_035565275.1 Sphingopyxis sp. | reverse complement strand
CGCCGCCGCTCGTCAATCTGGGCGGCGGGATGGGCGTGCCCTATTTTCCGGGCGACAGGGCGGTCGATGTCGCGGCTGTGGGCGCGGCGCTCGCGGAGACGCTCGCCGGCCGCGATCCGGTCCTCGCCAAAAGCCATTTCGCGATGGAACTCGGCCGCTGGCTTGTCGCCGAAGCGGGCGTCTATCTGACCCGCGTCGTCGACCGGAAGACGAGCCATGGCGAGACCTTCCTCGTCACCGACGGGGGCCTTCACCACCAGCTCGCCGCGAGCGGCAATTTCGGCACCGTGATCCGCCGCAACTATCCGATCGCGGTTGCCGGCCGCTTTGGTGCCGGGACCGAAGAGACCGTATCGGTCGTCGGCTGCCTCTGCACCCCGCTCGACCGTCTCGGCGATCAGGTTGCGCTGCCGCGCGCCGATGTCGGCGACCTGATCGCGATCTTCCAGGCGGGAGCCTATGGCGCGAGTGCAAGCCCCGCGACCTTTCTGGGGCAGGGGCCGGCGCGCGAAATGCTCGTCTGACGCGCGTTAAACCTGTTCCTTATCGGGACATGTTGGACGGGGTGCGGTTCAAACTTATGTCAATACTAACATTATGTTCACCCTTTTCGAGCAATGGCGGAAGCTGACGCAATGGCTGTCGCCGCGGAGTTCCGGATCGCGGCATCCCCTGACGGCTCGAAAGGTTGATGGATTATGGCTTCGTTCCCCTCGCTCCGTATCGCGCGCGCCGCGCTCGTCTCGGGCATCGCCGTGACTGCGCTGACGGGCTGCATGGGCGCCGGCACCGCGCCGCAACTGCCCAGCGCCAATTTTGTCGCGAACCAGGAAGGGCCGGGCGAGGAATATATCATCGGCCCGCTCGACGAACTCCAGATCTTCGTGTGGCGCAACCCCGAACTCGGCGGCAAGGTGCAGGTCCGCCCCGACGGCCGCATCACGACGCCGCTGATCACCGACATGCCCGCCGTCGGAAAAACCCCCACAATGCTGCAACAGGACATCAAGCTGCAGCTCAGCCAGTATATCACCGATCCGATCGTCAGCGTGATCGTCACCAGCTTCAACAGTACCTTCTCGCAGCAGGTGCGCGTCGTCGGCGCCACCGAGAAACCCGCGTCGATCCCGTTCCGCGCCAATATGACCGTGCTCGACGCGATGATTGCAGTCGGCGGCCTTGGCGAATATGCCGCTGGAAACAAAGCGCGACTCGTCCGTTTCGACAAGGGCAGCGGGAAGCAGCAAGAGTTCGGCCTGCGGCTTAACGACCTGATCAAGCGCGGCGATATCAAGGCGAACGTGCGGCTGCAGCCCGGCGATGTGATCATCATCCCCGAAAGCATGTTCTGATATCGACCGGCGGCCGTCCCACTCATCTCCCAAGGATAGATTTCGAGCGATGAACAGCCTTTACGATGAACTCCGGGTGGCGCTGCACAGCGTCTGGACGCGCCGGTGGCTGGTCCTCGCCGTGGCGTGGGGCATCTGCATCCTCGGCTGGCTCGCGATCGCGTCGATTCCCAATCGCTATGACAGCCGGGCGCGCCTGCTCGTCGACATCAACGAAATCCTGCCCGACGAAGCGGGCGGCGGCGGGCGTCCGCAGCTCGACCAGATCCGCGAAACGCTGACCAGCGCACGCAATATGGAAAAGGTCGCCGCGACCACCGGCCTGCTTCCGGCGGGCGCGAACGAGCGCGAAAAGGCTGGCGCTGTCGGCATGCTGCAAAAGAGCATCAAGGTGGTGCCGCAGCAGGACAATATCTTCGAAATCACATCGAGCATCGCGGTCGGCAGCCTGTCGGACGCTGACAATGCCAAGCTCGCGTCGGGGGTGCTCGACAGCCTCATCACCGTGTTCCGCGACGATCAACTGCGCGGCGGTCGGATGAACGCGCGCGAGAGCATGAAATTCCTCGATTCGCAGATCGCCGATCGCGAAAAGGCGCTGCGCGAGGTCGAAGCGCGCCGTGCGGCGTTCGAGGCGCAGAATATCGGCCTGATCCCCGGCGGCAGTGGCTCGCCGGCGCAGCGTGTCGATGCCGCGCGCGCCGAACTCGGCCAGATCGATTCGCAGCTCGTTTCGGCGCAGGCGCAGCTCGCCGCCGCCAAC
>NZ_DATMST010000144.1:0-5164 GCF_035565275.1 Sphingopyxis sp. | reverse complement strand
GTCGGGCGTCCCGACGCCGACAGCTGGTCGCTGCTGCTCGCGGCGCGCGCGGCGGCCGAGCTGGGCCGGCGCGGCGAGTCGGCCGATTATCTGGCGCGGGCCGCGACGCTGACCCGCGGCGATGCGCTGCCTTTCGCCGTGGAGTATGACTACGGGCTGCTCACGATGGCGGCCGACGCGGCGCCGCTCGATCCCGCCAGGGCGATCCCGGCGATTTCGGCCGATATCCTGAACGGCAACGGGGCGCGCGCGATCGAGCGGGCGGCAAGGCTGCGCGACGCGAACCGCGGCGTGGCCGATGCGCATATATTGCTGGGCGACGCGGCGCTGGCGGACGGGCGCTACGAACTGGCGGTCGAGGCCTATCGCAAGGCGCGCGACCTCGATGCGGGCGAGCGTACGACGCTGCGGCTCGCCAACGCCCTGTTCCGGGCGGGCGACGCCGCAGGGTCGGGGGCCGCGATCCTTGCGATGCGCGACAGCGAACCGTCGAGTGTCGCCGCCGATCGCCTCGCCGGGCACCTTGCGATGGACATCGAACATCGGGACCAGGCGATCGCGCATTTCGAACGCGTCCGCAGCCGGATCGGCAATCGCGATGTCGTGGTCCTGCGCGAGCTCGCGCGGGGCTGGGCGGCGAAGGGCGACATCGATCGCGCGCTGCCGCTGATCGAGCGCGCCTACCGGCTGCAGCCGCTGAACGCCGGAATCATGGAATTATATGCCGACCTGCTGGAAAAGCGGGGCGACGGACAAGCCGCCGCGGATCTGCGCGACAAGGCGGCGCAGATCGGGGTTTAGGGTTCAGGCGTCGGTGAGGTCGAGCAGGGTGCGCGCGTCGAGCCCGATGCGGCGCATCTGCTGCGCGACGGGGGGCCAGACGTTGGCGAGGAAGTCGGCGCGCATCAGGTCGCGAAGGCGCTCGGTCGCCCCCTGCGCGACGAACATGCCGACGCCGCGCTTGACCGTGACCAGTCCTTCGTCCTGAAATGTCTGGTAGGCCTTGGCGACGGTGAGCGGGTTGGCGCCTTCTTCCGCGGCGAGCGACCGAACCGACGGAAGCATGTCGCCGTCGCGATAGGTGCCGTCGAGGATGGCGTTGGCGATGACATCGCGCAGGCGCTGGTACACGGGCTTTGATTGATCGAGCATGCCGCCTTAATGCCATAAGACAGCAGCACAGTCAAATATGGCTTGTTACAAAGTATACCGAATTCGTGAAATTAAATGTCCCAGCGGCGAACGACGTCGTCATAATCGGGGCGCGGTCGTTCGTCGAGATCGCGGGCCGCGGTGCCAAGGAAGAAATAGCCGACGATCATGTCGTCTTCCCCCGCGCCGAAGGCGGCGGCGACATCGGGGCTGTAGGCGGCCCAGCCGGTCAGCCAGCTGCCGACGAAGCCGTGCGCGTGCGCCGCGTGGAGCAGGTTCATGCCCACCGCGCCCGCCGACATCTGTTGCTCCCACACCGGAATCTTGCTGCCCGCAACGGGAGTCGAGATCAGCACCAGCAGCGTCGGCGCCTGATGCGCGAACTGGTCGAGCGCCGACAGGTCGAGCCCCGCCGCGCCCGGGTTCTCCTTCACCCAGCTGGCCTTGAGCAAGGTCGCAAAGGCTTCGCGCTGCTCCGCCGCGACGGTGACGATGCGCCACGGCGCGAGTTTGCCATGGTCGGGGGTGCGAAGCGCGAGCACGATGATGTCGCGCAGGGTCGCGTCATCGGGGCCGGGCGCGATCATGTCGCGCGCCTTGCCCGAGCGGCGGGTGGCGAGGTGGGCGAGGAGCGAGGAGGTGTCGTTGAACATGGTCCGCCATGTGGCGTTTTGCATGCGCTTGCGCAAGTGTTGCGAACGGTTCGCAACAAATTTCGGCCCGATCGCGATGGTTTCACGCGCAATTAGATTCTTCCCATACGCAATTTTGACGCTAGTGTTGCGGCCATCTGTCCCGTTTAGCGGGACCAACACCATACCCAGGGAAGGGTCGCCATGACCAAAGCCTATGCCCAGCACGGGGATGCCGCCGGGACGTTTCTCGGCCACCCGAAGGGCCTTTTCGTTCTGTTCTTTGCCGAGATGTGGGAGCGTTTTTCCTATTACGGGATGCGCGCGCTCCTGATTTTCTACCTCACCAAGCACTGGCTGTTCTCGGACGGTGAATCGGGCGTCATCTATGGTGCCTATACCGCGCTCGTCTATATCACCCCGGTGCTCGGCGGCTATCTGGCCGACCGGTGGCTCGGGCAGCGGAAAGCGGTGCTGTACGGCGCCATATTGCTGACATTCGGGCATTTCCTGATGGGTTTTGAGGGAGCCGGTGGACAGGATGCCGCGAGCCTCAACATCTTCTGGCTTGCGCTCGCCTTCATCATCGTCGGTTCGGGCTTCCTGAAAGCAAACATCTCGGTGATCGTCGGCCAGCTCTATCCGCGCACCGACGTCCGCCGCGACGGCGCCTACACCATCTTCTACATGGGGATTAACCTTGGCGCGGCGCTCGGTTCGCTGCTCTGCGGCTATCTCGGCGAAGTCTATGGCTGGGCCTATGGTTTCGGCGCCGCGGGCTTCGGCATGCTCGCCGGTCTGATCGTCTTCGTCGTCTTCAAGCCGCTGCTGCTCGGCCGCGGCGAGCCCGAAAATCCGGCGCTGCTCGACGAGAGGAAGTTCGGCCTGAAGTTCGAATGGGTGCTTTATCTGGTTGGCCTGGTCGCCGTCGCGGTCTGCTGGTGGCTGGTGCAGAACCAGGCGCTGGTCGGCACGCTGCTCGGCGTCGCGGGCGCGATCCTGATCGCCTATGTTATCGGTACTGCGGTGATCAAGCTGCCCGCCGAGGACCGCGACCGCATCTTTGCCGCGATGTTCCTGATCATCGGATCGATCCTGTTCTGGGCGTTGTTCGAACAGGCGGGCTCGTCGCTCAACCTCTTCACCGACCGTTATGTCGACCGCGCCGGGGTTCCGGCATCGGTGTTCCAGTCGGTCAACGCGATCTATATCGTCCTGCTCGCGCCGCTCTTCGCGGGGCTGTGGACCTGGCTTGGCCGCCGCAACATGGAACCGTCGGCACCGGTCAAGTTCGGCCTTGCCATGCTGCAACTCGGGCTTGGCTTCTTCGTCCTGAAATGGGGTGCCGAAGCGGTGGGCATGGGGAATGCGACGCCCGTCCTCTTCATCTTCCTGATCTACCTGCTCCACACGATGGGCGAACTCTGCCTGTCGCCCGTCGGCCTCAGCGCGATGAACCGCCTTGCGCCCGCGCATATGGCGAGCCTGATCATGGGCACGTGGTTCTTCGCTTCGGCGACCGGCAACTTCGCCGCCGGTCTGATCGCCGCGGCGACGGGGTCGGAAAAGGCGAGCGGCGAGGGCGCGGGCAAGGCGCTCGTCCTCGACGTTTACCAGACGATCGGTCTGTGGGCGATCGGCTTTGGCGTGCTCGTCATCCTCGTGTCGCCGCTGATCAAGAAGCTGATGCACCTCGACACGCTGCGCGATGCCGACGGGCTTGCCGGCGAAGGCGAGATCGGCGAACCGCAAGCTGCGGGCACTCATCCCGAACCCAAGGGGGCGTAATCCATGATCCGTGGTGTGAAAGGCAGCCTGCTGGCTGCGGTCTCGCTGGCGTTCGCCGGTTGTGCGGCGACGAGCGATACATCGGCGAATTCGGCGGGCGACAAGCCCGCCGCGACCGCCGCCAAGCCGGTCAAGTTCAACAAGGATCCCTATCCGTCGACGTACAAGGGATATCCGACGCGGCTGACGGTCGTGAAGGGTGTCACCATCTTCGACGGCGAGGGCGGGCGGATCGACAACGGGTCGATCGTGATGACGAGCGGCAAGGTCGACCGCGTCGGCGGGCCGGAGATGGAATTGCCGACCGACGCCGATGTGATCGACGGCACGGGCAAGTTTCTCACGCCCGGCGTGATCGACATTCACAGCCATCTTGGCGACTATCCCTCGCCGGGCGTCGCCGCGCATGACGATGGCAACGAGGCGACCTCGCCGACGACGCCCGAAGTCTGGTCCGAACACAGCGTCTGGCCGCAGGACCCGGGATTCAGCCGTGCGCTCGCGAACGGCGGCGTGACCAGCCTGCAAATTCTGCCGGGCAGCGCAAACCTGATGGGCGGCCGCTCGATCACGCTCAAGAATGTGCCGTCGCGCACGGTGCAGGGGATGAAGTTCCCCGGCGCGCCTTACGGCCTGAAGATGGCGTGCGGCGAAAATCCGAAGCGCGTCTATGGCGCGAAGGGGCGGATGCCGTCGACGCGCATGGGCAATTTCGCGGTCAACCGCGCGACCTGGCAGAAGGCGGCGGCGTACAAGAAGAAGACGGACGACGGGAAGGCCGTCGACCGCGACCTTGCGATGGAAACGCTCGCGGGCGTGCTGTCGGGTGAGATCCTCGTCCACAATCATTGCTACCGCGCCGACGAAATGGCGCTGGTCATCGATATGTCGAAGGAATTCGGTTACAAGGTATCGACCTTTCACCACGCGGTCGAAGCGTACAAGATCGCCGATATCCTGGAAAAAGAGGGTATTTGTTCGGCGATGTGGGCCGACTGGTGGGGCTTCAAGATGGAAGCCTATGACAGCGTGAACGAGAATATTCCGCTCGTCTACAAGGCCGGCGCGTGCACGATCGTCCATTCGGACGATGCGAACCAGATCCAGCGACTGAATCAGGAAGCGGCAAAGGCGCTGAAGGCGGGCCGCCGCATGGGCATGCAGATCAGCGACGAACAGGCGTGGACCTGGCTGTCGTGGAACCCCGCGAAGGCGCTGGGGATCGGCGAAAGGACGGGTAGCCTGAAACCCGGCAAGATGGCCGACGTCGTGCTGTGGAACGGCAATCCGTTCAGCGCCTATACGCGGCCCGAAAAAGTGTGGATCGACGGGGCGCTGATGTTCGACGCGATGGATCCGAAACGGCGTCCGGTGAGCGATTTCGAACTGGGCCAGCCGGGCGAAGGAGACGTGAAATGATCCGCGGGCTTCTTCTTTCTGCCGCCGCGCTGGTCGCGGTTCCGGCCGCCGCGCAGGACGTTGCCATCACCAATGCGAAGCTCGTCATCGGTGACGGCAGCGCGCCGATCGACGGCGGCACCGTCGTCATCCGCGGCGGCAAGGTCGTCGCGGCGGGCGCGGGCGTTAGATCG
>NZ_DATMST010000143.1:0-1534 GCF_035565275.1 Sphingopyxis sp. | reverse complement strand
GTCACGCGCGCGCGCGCGGCGTCCGCGTTCGCATCGGCCTGCCCGTAGCGCTGACGCGCGAGGCGCAAGGCCGCTTCGGCATCGGCGACGGCGATCCGCTGGTCGGCATCGTCGAGGATGACGAGAATATCGCCCTTTTTCACCGCCTGCGTGCCGCTGACGCGCACTTCCTTCACCGGGCCCGACACAAGCGCGGTCACCTGCGCCGAGTCCGCGCCGACATAGGCGTTGTCGGTGTGAACGCGTCCCGCCTGCGTGAGGAAATACCAGAGGCCCCAGAGGATCGCGATCGTCACGACGACAATAGCGAGGATACGGAGCAGCTTCTTGCGCTTCGCTCCGTTGTTTTCGATGTCTGTCGTTTCGGGGGGGGGAGCGCCGGTTTCGGTCGCAGCCGTTTCGTCGGCCATCATTCGTCTCCTGTTGAATTGCTGACCCGGTATCCGCCGCCAAGCGCACGGATCAGGGCGATATCGAGCGAGAGTTCGCGCGCTTCGAGGTCGGCAACGGCGCGGTCGAGCGCAGCCATGCTGTCCTCGGCGTTAAGCTGGACGATCTGGTTCGAGAGGCCGGCGCGATAGCGCAACCCGGCGAGTTTCGACGCTTCGGCCGCGGCAGTCAGCGCCTCGCGTCGGCCCGCGAGCTGGCGTGTCGTCGCGGCCCGGCTCGCGACAATATCGGCAACGTCACGTAGCGCGCCGACCAGCGTGCGATCATAGGTAGCGACCGCCGTGTCATAATCGGCGCGCGACCCGCGATAGCGACCCTGCAATCGCCCGCCCTCAAAGATCGGCAGGCTGATCGCGGCGCCACCGTTTCCATATTCCGAACCCGATTTGAACAGGTTGGAAAGCCCGAGCGACTGAAGCCCGACGAGCGCCGACAGGCTGATGTTCGGATAGAAATCGGCGCGCGCAACATCGATACGCTCCGCAGCCGCCTCCGACCGCAAGCGCGCCGCTACGATATCGGGACGGCGCCCGATCAGATCGATCCCGGCGTTCGCCGGCAGGCCCAGCGCCGGTCGCACTATTTGCGGGCGCGCGATCGACAGGCCGCGGTCAGGCCCGGCACCGATCAGCGCGGCGATCCGGTTGCGCGTCGTTGCGATCGCTTCCTCGAGCGCGACGACATCGGCGCGTGCCGAAGCGGCGCGGCTTTCGGCCTGCCGCTGGCTCGCCTGATTTTCGATCCCCGCGCGGGCGCGTTCGCCCGACAGGTCGGCGCTGGCAGTGCGAACGCGGACGGCTTCATTGGCAACGTCGAGCGCGTGATAATAGCCCGCAAGGTCTGCATAAGCCGAAGCGATCCCGGTCGTCAGCATCAACCGCGCCTGCGCCTCATCGACGCGCGCCGCTTCGGCCTCCGACGTCGCCGCGGCGAGCGCTGCGCGGTTGCGGCCCCACAAATCGAGGTCGAAGGCGAAGGTCGCTGCGAGATGCCCCGTATCCTGAATGCCGTCGGGAACGAAGTTTGGCGGAATGCCCATATTTTCGCTCTGCTGGACACCGCCCGCGCTCGCCTCGGCGCCCAC
>NZ_DATMST010000142.1:0-20721 GCF_035565275.1 Sphingopyxis sp. | reverse complement strand
GGCCCGACATGGCGCAGGGCGGCGGTCCCGACGGCGGCGCGGCCGATGCGGCGGTTGCCGCAGTCAAAGCCGTGCTCGCTTGAAACCGACGAAGAAGACGCGGCGCACCGATCATGCCGAACGGCTGATCCATGCGCCGCTTCCCGATGTGTTTGCGGCGTTCACCAGCGCTACCAAACTGGCGCGCTGGTTGCCGCCCGAGGGAGCGATCGGCGTATTCGAGCATTGCGATCTGCGTGCGGGTGGCGGTTTCCGGCTGCGGCTGACGTTCGATGATCCCGATGTCGAGACCAAGAGCGACGAGGACAGCGACATCGTCGAGGTCCATATTCCCACGCTCGATGACGGGCGGCTGATCGTCTGGGAGGTTGAATTCGTGTCCGACGATCCCCGCTTTTCGGGGACGATGGCGATGCACTGGTATCTGTCACGCAAAAGCGGCGGCACGCTGGTGACGATCGATGCGCACCACGTGCCACCGGGGATTTCGGCGAAGGATCACGAAGCGGGGCTGAATAGTTCGCTCGCGAATCTGGCAGCGGTGGTGGAAGCATAACCGTCGCCCCTGTGAGGCAGGGGCCGCAGTCGGCCTTGCACAATGTCACCAGCGGCCCTCGCATTTGCGGGGGCAACGATTGGTACTCAGCCCTCGACGCCCTTCGATTTTCCCCACGCCCTGGCGGCGGTGTATCCGAGATAACCCGTTCCGAAGAGTGCGTAGAGCGACTCCGGAATGCCTGCGAGATAGGCGTTCATGCCTTCAGCGATCCCTTTGGCCATTTCTGGCCGCGCGGCGGCGATCAAGCCCATCGGGATTGCCCACAACAGCAAGGCATACATGACGTAGAGGAAGCTCGGCCGCGCGCGGCTGGTCCACGGGTCGGCGCTGCCCGCCTCGGCGACGATCGCGGTCATCCGCGTCTTGATCGCTTCCATTTCCTGGCTGCCTTCGAGCTTGAGCAGTTCCAGTTTTGCGCGGTCGCGCGCTTCGGGGTCCGGGATGATCTTGTCGATCAGTTTGGCGACGGGGCCGATCAGGCCTTCGATGATGCTCATGTCAATTTTCCTTTTTGCTGGAGAATCCTCGTAACTTCATTCTGAAACCGCATGTTTCAGCCCGGCCCGATGCGGTTCGCCAGCCAGCCATAGAGAAAGGCCTCCTGGCTCGGGCGGCGTTCGGCGAGCGCGATGTAGCGTTCGCCCTGCAGCGCCTCCATCGCGCGGAGGAGAACGGTTTCGCCGCTCTTGCCGCGCGCTTTGAGAAAACCGTCCAGCGCGGCGAGAGTGCGCGGACCGATGTCGCGATCGACCGCGATGTCGGGATAGTCGCGCGCCGCGCGGTTCAAGGCGTTAAGCGCGCGCTGGAGGAAGCCCGCAGCGGTGCCGGTTCCCATGTTGACGCCGGTGTCGAAAAGCTCGGCGGCGATCTTCGGTGCGCGGAGTGCGATCTTGTCGAAGGCGGGGCGCAGCCAGTAAAGACGGCGATAGATCGATGCGGCATCGGCGCGCGGCAGGTCGCGCATGGCCCCGGCATAGCCCTGCGCGCGCGCGACGGCTTCGGTGATTCCCCAACAGGTCGGCCCGCCGCGATCGGCGGGATGGTTTACATATCGACCCTCGCGGTCGATGACGGCATCGATCAGCGCGTCGGCGTCGGTCCCGGGCAGGTCGGGTTTTGGCATGATTCGCTCCTGTGGTTGGTTGAACGGGCTAAACGAACCATATAGGAACAATGTAGGAAAGGGTTTTCGCCATGCGGGCGTTGCAGGTACGCGAATTGCTTCCCGATCATGCCGGGGCGGCGCTGGTCGATTTGCCGATACCTGTTCCGGGACCGGGCGAGGTGCGCGTGCGCGTGCGCGCGGCCGCGGTGAATTTCCCCGACCTGCTCATGACGCGCGGTGCCTATCAGTTGAAGCCCGACCTGCCTTTCGTATCGGGGCTGGAGTTCGCCGGCGAGGTCGATGCGGTCGGCGAGGGGGTGCGCGGCTGGCGAGCCGGCGACGCGGTCGTCGGCGGCAACCGCTTCGGCGCGATGGCCGAATATTGCGTCGCGCCCGCAGCAGCGCTGCGACCCAAACTCGAGGGACTGGGCTGGGACAAGGCCGCGGCCTATCCCGTCGCCTATCTCACCGCCTATGTCGCGCTTGTCCGCTGCGCGCGGATCGAGCCCGGCGAATGGGTGCTGGTCCATGGTGCGGCGGGCGGTGTCGGGCTGGCGACGGTCGATCTGGCGAAAGCGCTCGGCGCGCGGGTGATAGCTTCGGCGAGCAACGCCGAAAAACGGGCGGCGCTCGCGCGGCTCTACGCGCCCGATGCGGTGATTGCCGCCGAACCCGGTTTTCGCGAGGATGTGAAGACGCTTACCGGGGGCAAGGGCGCCGACGTCGTTTTCGATCCGGTCGGCGGCGATGCGTTCGACGAATCGACGCGCTGCATCGCCTTCGGCGGGCGGCTGCTGGTCGTCGGTTTCGCGTCGGGACGGATTCCCGAAGTGCCGGTGAACGTGCCGTTGATCAAGGGTTTTTCGGTCGTCGGCGTGCGTGCGGGCGAATATGGACGCCGCTTTCCCGAACGCGGTGCGGAAAATGTTGCGGCTATCGATGCGCTGGCGGCGAAAGGGAAGATCCGGCCGCACGTCCATACGTCGCTCGATCTTGCCGACTGGCGCGAAGCCTTCGCGATGCTCGAACGGCGCGAGGTGGTGGGGAAGGTCGTGCTGAGACCGTGACGGGCCGAGCGGCGGCGGTATAATTTTGCGACATCGCGCGGTCATTCCTTCACCGGGGCGTCGCGGCAATCGCCGCATCACTCGAGAGGATATGACGTGCAGAAAGCTATCTGGATTTTCGCTTCATTCGGCCTGGCGCTGCCGGTTGCAGCCGCCGCGCAGCCGCCACAGGGTGGCGGACGCATGTTCGAGCGGATGGATGCCAACGGCGATGGCAAGCTCGACAAGGCCGAAATCACCAAGATGATGGAGATGCGCGCCGAACGGCGGGGCGATGCGACGCTGAAAAGCCCCGAAAAGATCGACGCCTTCATCAAACGTACGGATGCCAACGGCGACGGCGCGGTCGACAAGGCCGAGCTGGAAGCGACGCGCAAGCCACGCGCCGAGGCGGCGCCGGAAGGCCAGCCCTAGAAAAGAGCCCAGAGCGGGTTGGCGGGGTCTCCGAGCAGCTTCGCGGTCAGCGCGAAGGACATGACGACGAGCAGCGGCCGCACCCCGCGCCCGCCGAAACGGATCGCGAGCCGGGCGCCGAGCTGGTTGCCCGCGACGTTGGCGATCGCCATCGACAGGCCGAGCAGCCAGAGGACATGGCCGCCGACGATCATCGCGAGCAGCCCCGCGACATTGGTTGCGAGGTTGAGGAATTTGGTGTTGCCGATCGCGCGGACCAGCCCGAGCCCTCCGAGCGCCACGAGGGCCAGCGTCATGAACGACCCCGTGCCGGGACCGAAGAAGCCGTCGTAAAAGCCGAGCGCCGCTGTGATGAGGGTGAGGCCGAGCGGTCCGACGCGCGCGTGGCGATCGACGCTGCTCATCGGCGGCGCGAGCAGGAAGTAGAGGCCCATCGCGATCAGCAGCAGCGGGACGAACGCGGCGAGGAAATCCGAGCGGACATATTGGACCGCGGTCGCGCCGAGCACAGACCCCGCAAAGGCGCCCGCCGCCGGCCAGGCAAAGCGGCGGAGATCGACGTGGCCGCCGCGCCAGAAGGTCAGGAACGCCGAGCCGGTACCGATCGTGCTTTGCAGCTTGTTGGTCGCGAGCGCCGAGACCGGCGGCACGCCTGCTGCCATCAGCGCCGGGATGGTGAGGAGCCCGCCGCCGCCCGCCATTGCGTCGATCGTTCCCGCCAGAAAGGCAACGGCGACAAGGAAGGCGAAGGCTTCGGCGGCAAATTCCATGCGGGGGCTGTTATGCGCGAAGCGTCTGCTTGGCCAGCATCGAAAGGCGCCGCATGGCAATTCGCCGCGCGCGCGGCGTCAAGCGGGCGCGTCGAGATCGGCAAGGCGGCGGGGGACGGCGAAGCCAGCGGCGAAGCGGTCGCCGGGTTCGGCGATCATCTCGCTGCGCCCCGAATACCAGGCCTGTCCACTGACCCGCACGCGTGACAGGGTGTCGATCCCGGTGCCCGTCGCGGATGCAAGCGTTCCGACGAAACCCTCGCCCGAAACGCCGCGGATATCGCAGCTGTCGCCGGGCTGTATCTCGCCCTTTGCGGCGGCGAGCGCGATGCGCGCCGTCACCCCGCTGCCGGTTGGCGAACGGTCGATCTGGCCGTCGGCGAAGATGCAGAGATTGTAGCTTGGCCGGCCTCCATGCGCGCCGGGCGCCACGTCATCGGTCAGGATCGTGCCATAGAGGAAGCCGAGGTCGGGCTCGGCCGGATGTACGATCGGCGCGCCGGCGCGGATCGCGTCGGTGATTGCAGTCGCCGCCTGCACGAGCTCTGCGAGTGGCGTTTCCATTAGCGAAAGGCCGAGGCGGCTTGCGGGCAGGATGGCGTAAAAGGCTCCGCCAAAGGCGATATCGACGCGGACGGGGCCGAGGCCGGCGACATCGACGGTGCGATCGAGCGCGTTCGCAAAGGATTCGACGCTCTCGAACGCGACGCGTGCCGCGCCGTCTTCGCCAGCCTCTACCTCGACGCGGATGACGCCACACGGAGCTTCAAGCCCGAAGCTCGCCCGTCCGTCGACAAGCGCGACGCGTCCCGTATCGACCGCCCAGCGGCCGATCGCGATCGTCGCGTGGCCGCACATCGTGCTGTATCCTTCCTGATGTGTGAACAGCACGGCGAGGTCGGCGCCCGCCGCGCAGGGATCGGTCGGTATCACGCCATACATGCCGTCATGCCCGCGCGGTTCGAGCATCAGCATCGTTCTGAGGTGATCGAAGCGCGTCTGCGCGTCGCGCCGCTTTTCGAGGATCGTCGCGCCGGCAAGTGCGGGATATCCCGCCTCGACGATGCGGACGGGTTCGCCCGCAGTGTGCATGTCGACGATGCGGATGGTCGTCGTTTCGCGATTCGATATCATTTGCGGCTCCGGAGAGATGTCAGGCCAAGGCGATCTGAATCGCCTGGAGGAGGAATGTGGCACCGATGATCGTGACGATCCAGCGGCGGCTGGTACGAAAATGCGCGTCGCTGATCCGGTCGAGGATGGCGCCGCCGACCATGATTCCCCCCATCGACGCGAGGACCGCAATCGCGGTGACCGGAAGCGGGATGGTCTCGCGCGCTGACGCGCTCAAAAGCAGGCTGCCATAGACGAGGATCTTCGACGCATGACCGATCGCCTGCATCACCGCCTTGGTCGCGACGACCTGATGCCGACCCAGCTTGGTATGGATGAAGAGGAGATCGGTCACGGGTCCCGAGACGCCCGAGACGAGCGCGAGGCCGGTTGAGACGAAGCCGCCGCCGAGCGCGTGCCAGCGATTGGTGGCGTCGAGCGCCAGCCACCGCTCGGGCAGCCAGACGAGGATCGGCATCAGACCAAGCCCCAGAAAAACATAGAAGCGGGTCGGGACGAAAATGACGAGCGAGAAGAAGGTGACCGCCGCCGCTGCGCCGATCCCGAACCACAGAAGCACCGGCCAGGCGACATGCGCGCGGTGGAGCAGGATCCGCCAGGCGTTCGACGCGAACTGGATCACGCCGTGAAGCGCGAGTGCGGTCGTGACGGGCAGGAGCCATGCGAGCAGGCCCATGAAGACGAGGCCGCCGGCCATACCGAAAACGCCAGAGAGGATGGAGGTCAGAAATGCGGCGGCGATAATCAATATGCCAGCCTGCATCGCCTTTCGCCTTTCTGTCATGTGCGCAAGCCGCTCGGCACCGGGCGGACCACGACGGCGCAGTCATTAGATCTTCGACGGCCGCCACGCTGTCAACGTGCTGTCAGAATGTGATTGGATCGGTCCGCTTGGATAGAAGCATCTCGCTGGCCAACTATCAGAATCTGAAGCGCAAGCCGTTGCATTCGCTCGTCCCGTGCGATCTTCTGCTCGCGTCGGCGTATATGCACGCTGGCTTGATGAAGGGACGTTGCGACCTGTCATATCCGCTGCGGCTTGGCACATACTGTAAATGCGATTTCACAATTCGCCCCGCCGCTTTCGGTGCATTTTTTCAGGGCGCCTTCAGTGGCGCGCGGGAGCGTGATGTCAGAATAGTAATTCTGAACATAGCGTCCGCCTGCCACCTGGCCTTGCGACACGGCTCCGCAATGGTTTGTAAAGACAAACCGCACCGTGCAGTTGGTGCCTCCCTGCGATCGGCAATTCGCGATCGCTTCCTTCTTTGCCCTGCCGCGGCTCGTCATGGCTCCGGCCATGCCCATCGTGGCGGATTGACTGTCGAAGGCAAAAGCACCCCAACGCGACTCCCACTGCATGCCCGGGGTCCCGCCACTGCCGCCCGTTACGCCAGTGCTGACCGGAATGCAGGGCGGCTCGCCATTGGTGGCAGTATGAGCGGAATTAATTGTAGACCCCCCGCCGCAACTCCACCCTTGCGCTTTGGCCTTTCCCGGGGCGAATATATTCAAACCTGCGACTAATGCTGTTGCTGCGATGATCAGCATCGATACCGACTTCTTCAAAACCCTGCTCCCGTCCAAACGATACATATGTCGTCAAGTTGACGATATCCTTGTCGCGATGTTCCGGAGAATATTTTCCCGGTGAAATATACAAGGGGGCGAAAGGCGTTACATGCATGGCAATCGGATATTCGAATCTGCTCCGCTCATTCCCGTAACAGTCGGACGCCATCGCGCTCGTGTCGGCATGAGGCGGTTACCCGATGGTGCTTCGTGGCAGTCGATAAATCGACCGATTCTTTCCCACGCTCGATTGGCCTCTCACGTGATAATCGGGATTGAGGGGCGTTCATCCCGAAATCTTACCTGAGATATGTCGCGCAGAGAAATTAAATGGAATCAGTATATTAGCTAAAATTTGGTGGATCGTCGGATCGACGTTGTCCGTTCCCGGACACCCTTGAAACGAGTCACGCCGGACAGGTTTCCGTGCGTCAGTTGATGATCTCGCCGCCGTCATCCGAGAGCAGGGCGGCCAGCCGTTCTCGCCACATCTGCAATGCATCGGGCGTCAATCTGGTCCAATGCGTGATTTCGCCGATAATCTTGAGTGGTGCGCTGCTGCGATAAGAGCGTGTCGGGTTGCCGGGAAATTTCTTGTCAGTCACGTTCGGGTCGTTCTCGAATGGCCCGGTCGGCTCAACGATATAGACCCGCGGGGATGCGTCGCTTTCGGCAAGTTCCGCCGCGATTTCAGCAGCAAGCCCTGCACCGTCCACAAGGGCGGTGAAGTAAATGTGGTTCATCACGATTTCACGACGATAGTTCGACCGGTATCCTGCGGTGAGGAAATCGCCCACGCGCAAATCCGCGATTGTGCCGTGAAAATAAGGTCCGTGGTCCAGCGCTTCGGTCATAACGATCTTCCCTATCCTGTTAGTCCGCCTTGGGGTAGCGACTTAAGCCATGCCAAGGTTTGCGACCGGCCAGATTATGACGGATTTGATCGGTGCCCGCCTTGAGGTGGGAAGGTAGCCGATGATCAGACGGCTGGTTTCCTCGACCAGATCATTCACCTGCTTTTCCGAGATCATGTCGGGGCGATGGATGACCGCGGCGTGCGTTAGGGCTTCGATCGAGGTCACGCAGATAAAGGTTGCGAGATCGAGATCGTCGGTCCCGATCTCGTTGCGGCGCTTTGCGAGCCAGGATTGAAAGAGTCCATAAGTGCTGGGGCGCGGATGCGGCGCAGTGAAATCCTGCTGCATGTCGCGTTGCATGGGACCTATCATCGCGGCAACGCCGGGGCCGTGCTCCAGCTCAAGGGGCTGAGCCCGGGGCGTGATGCGATCACGGACTATCTCGAAGATGCGACGCGAACATGACCGCGTCCGGTTCGTTCGATCCCGCCTCGCGTGACCGTTCATGACCCCGTTTTACACATAATTTGAGAGACAAGATGATTTTGGAAACGACAATCGACGATTATGCGGCGCTGATCGCGGGTCGTGCGCCGCGCGATCTCGCGCTCGCCGATACGCCGATCGCGCCCGCGGGCATCCTGCAGATGCTCGCCGAAGTGGCGGTGGGGGTGCAGTAGAGCTTTGCCCCGGCATCCTGGCTCATCGTCGAGGATGATGAAGTGGTCGGCCTGTGCTCGATCACGCGTCCGCCCGAAAATGGCGCGATCGATATCGGCTATGGGATCGCGCCCGGTCGGCAAGGCTGCGGGATCGCGAGCCGCGCGGTCGGCGATATTGTCGCTTGGGCGGTCGCGAACCCCGCCTGACGGCGATCACCGCCGAGACGAGCGTGACGAACGCGCCGTCGGAACGTGTTTTGATGCAGAACGGCTTTTGCAAGACGGGCGAGCGGATCGACGAGCAGGACGGGCGGCTCAATTGCTGGCAGCGAGACGCCTCTTGAGGCGGCCATACGAGCCCTGTGGTGATCGCGCTTCCTGAAGGGCGCCTGCGATATACGCGCAAAGTGCGGCGGTGCGTGCGTAATCGCGTTGAGCTCCGCCGTGAGGCATATGCGTCGCCCCCAAGGACCGCCGCCGTTTCGTCAGTTGGCGATTGGTACGCCCGGACGGTGGGTCGCCGGTAGTGGCGACACAGCCTCCCGGCGCGGCCATCCGGTTTCATGACTATTCGTCGATTTATATTGAATATCGCACTAATAGAAGTAGGTGAGGGAGCAATGGACAGGATCTGATATGGGAGAGAAGCCGGTGGCGACGTCGCGCGAGGACATTATCCCGAGGGAGTCGGTCGCTCCTCTCGGTCTTGCATCCGTCAATGATGGATATCCGCCACCCGCCTATGGCTGGTATGTCGTGGGCATCCTGACGCTCGCTTATGTTTTCTCCTTCCTCGACCGGCAGATTCTCAGCCTGCTGGTCGAACCGATGAAGGCCGACCTCCATCTCAATGATACCCAGATCAGCCTGCTTCAGGGGCTGGCCTTCGCGGTATGCAACGCGCTCGCGGGCCTGCCGCTGGGGCGGCTGGTCGATACGCAGCGCCGCACGACGCTGGTTGCTGCTGGCATCGCCTTCTGGAGTGTCGCGACGGCGGCATGCGGGCTGGTGCGCAGTTACGGCGCGCTGCTGGTGCTGCGCATGGGCGTGGGAGCGGGAGAGGCGATTCTGACACCTGCCGCCAATTCGCTGATCGGCGATCACTTTCCACCGCAAAAGGTCGGCTTTCCCCTCGCTGTCTACAGCATCGGGATTTTCATCGGCGGCGGGCTGGCGCTGGTCATCGGCGCCACGGTGATCGCCGGGGCCATGGCGGCCGGTCCGGCGCATGTGCCTTTCGTGGGTGAGATCCGGCCTTGGCAAGTGGTCTTCCTGATCGTCGGACTTCCCGGGCTGTTGGTAGCGCTGCTGGCCCTTTCGCTTCGCGAGCCGGCGCGAAAGGGTGCGCTTCGCCGGTCGGGCGCTCCCGATGGTGCCGGCAAGCCCGAGGCGCCGCCACTGCGCGAGGTCTTTGCCTTCCTCAAGGAGAATCGCCGGGCATTCATATCGGTAAACCTGTTCATGGGGTTTTCGGCGGTGGCAGGATACGGCGTCGCCGCGTGGGTCCCCTCGATGTTCATCCGCCGCCACGGCTGGACCGCGGTCGAGATCGGGCACACCTATGGATTATTGCTGCTGGTATTCGGGACGGCGGGTGTGCTGATGGGTGGGTGGCTGGGCGACGTCATGACCCGTCGCCACGGGCCTGGCGGGCGGCTGCGCATCGCGATCGCCGTCAAGTTGCTCACCATTCCCTTCATCGTCGGCTATACACTGCTTCCCGACGCCAGTTGGGCGCTGCTGCCGCTGGCGATATCGATATTTCTGCCCACCTTCATGAACGGGCTCAGTCCGGCGATCCTCCAGCAGATGGTGCCCAACCAGATGCGCGGTACCGCGATTTCCATCTCGCTTCTGGTCGTCAATATGCTTGGCCTGGGGCTGGGCCCGACCCTGATTGCGGTGCTCAATGACCATGTGTTCCGCGATCCCAACATGATCCACCTCTCGATCCTGTCCGTTTGCGTGGTGATGGCGGCGATTTCGCTGATCTTCATTCTCATCGCCTATCGCCCCTATGTGGCACTGGTGGATGCGCTGCAGCAGTCGCAGGCAGAAGAGGGCAGGCCGGCGTTTGCTCCGGGCGGGCACTAGGCTATGCGGGGGCGATCAGCCGCCACGAGCTCGCAACCGGGATAGGAGGACCATGCCGGACATGCCACGCCACCGTTCCCCCCGCTCGAGCCGCGACGAGCGCCGGGCCGACCTGCTCGGTCATGCGGCGGGCGCGATCGTGGCGCAGGGCGGGCTGCCGCTGTCCTATGACCAGCTGGCCGTCGCAGCGGGAGTCAGCAAGGCACTGGTGTATAATTATTTCCCAAGCCAGATCGCACTCGGCAACGCCTTGGCCGAAGAGGAATTGGCTGGCGTCGATCGCGAGGAGCTACGGCGGCTCGCCGCGATCGAGGATCTCGTCGCCGCAGCGCGCGCGTGCGCGGATTTCTATTTCGACATCGTCGTCGATCGCGGCCCGCTGCTTCACATGTTGCTGGCCGACCCGCTGTTGAATCAGGGGCAGTCGGCGCATCTGACAGCGCGAAGCGGCTTGTTGTTGTTGCCGCTCGTGCGACGGTTGCGGCACGCCTTCGGCATATCCGCGCGCGAGGCAAATATCATCGTTCAACTGTTGATCACCCTGCCCGAAGAAGCCGGAAAGCAGGTGTTCCAGGGCAGTTCGACGCGCGAGCGGGCGCGGCAGCTGTGCGCCGATACGGTCGAGGCGACGCTTTCGGCGCTGCAGGGCGACCGGTCCGCCGACGGCGCGCTGGCGCTAGGCGTCGACCTGCTGTGACGCCGCGGAGCGCTGGCCGTGCTCGTTGATCATATAGTCGATGCCCGCACCGATCCCCGGCATGATCAGCCGTTCGATGGTTTCGAGATCGGCCTTTCCGCGCGCCAGCAGGCGGCCGCCGCGTAGCGACATGGCGGTCAGGAGCGCGCCGACAAAGGTGCTCGCCCAGGCCGGCACGCGATAGGCTTCCTCGAATGCGGTTCCCAGCACGTCCTTGTTGACGCGGCGCCGCTCCTGATGTTCGGTGCGCAGGGCGAGGCGGACATCCGGGAGCGCGAGCAGTTCCTGTACGATTTCTCCGCGCTGGCTAACCTGTCGAAGATAGGCGATCGTCGTCAACGTATAGCGCATCTTGGGATCGGTGCAGTTGCGCGCGGCGGCAAGGCGCGCCTTGTTCATTTCCATAAGCTCGGTCCGCGCGATCGCGACAAGAACCTCTACCGAGCTCTTGTAATAATTATAGATCTGGGCCTCGCTGATGCCGATATCGCGGGCAATCCGTTTGAGCGAAACCGCGTGCACGCCCTCCGACCGGGCAATACGCATCGCCTCGTCCAGAATCTGCCGGCTGCGCTCGTCGCGCGACATCCGGCTGCGCGGCCGGCGCGAGGGCAGGCGATTGCGGGTGATGGTCGCTTCGGCCGGAACATCGCCGGACGCCGGCGGCAGCGCCGTCTGCGGCTGGTCCTTTCCGGCATAGACCTTCGCCCAATAGCCGCGGGTGGGATAGGGAATCAGCAGGCGGTCGCAGATTTTCGCCAGCCCGTTGGCAGACATGCCCAGGCCGACCGCCACGTTCGACATCGGTTGTGACCAGACCAGGTCGTAGATTTCGCGGCGCGTAAGGACGGTCGGTGGCGAGGCGGCATCGCCATCGCTGCTTCGCGGGGAAGGGCGGGTCGGGGCCATCGGACGATCAAACACGCTCGCTCGAAAAAGGCAAGGCTTTCAGTGTTGACTAATATTCAAGTTAGAATCTATGTCTGCAATTCGCACCAATAAGAAGTGCGGCGAATCCCGGTGGAGGAAATCCTGATGCACATACGCAAAACCGTTGCTTGCCTGCTCGTCGGCCTGTCGGGCACCGCCTTCCCCGCCGCGCTTGCGGCGCAGGCGGCGGAGGAGCCGATGCGCGCAGCCGCGCCTGACGACGGCGCAGGCTCGTCGGCTTATGGAACGGACATCGTCGTCACCGCGCAGCGCCGCGCCGAAAGCGTGCAGCGCGTTCCGGTCGCGGTGACCGCCGTTCGCGGCGACACATTGCAACAGCTCAACATCACCACACCGCAGCAACTGACGCTGATCGACCCCAGCCTGAAGTACAAGCAGAGCACCAGCGCCGGCAATTCGGGCTTCCTCATTCGCGGTATCGGTACGAGCAGCTTTTCGGCGGGTATCGAGCAGAGCATATCGACCGTCGTCGATGGCGTGGTACTGGGCGATCCGTCGACCATCTCCACACTGATCGATGTCGAACGAGTGGAAGTGCTGCGCGGTCCGCAGGGAATGTTGTTCGGCAAAAATGCCTCGGCGGGCCTGATTTCCTTTACCACAGTGCGCCCGAAAATCGGCGAAAGCGAGCTGATCGGGCGAGCCGAATTCGGATCGAATGGCCATCACGTCGGCAATCTGATCGCCAACCTGCCGGTTTCCGACAATGCTGCGGTTCGTGCGTTCGGGTTCATCAAGGAACGCGACGGCGTGGTCACCAACCGCAGCCCGTTCCAGCCAAAGGATGTCGACGGCCAGCTCAACTACGGCGGTGGTCTCAAATTCCTGTGGGAGCCGGCCGACGGCCTCAGCCTCTATCTGTCGGGCGACTATTCGGAGGTCGGCCGTTTCTGCTGCTCGATGGTGTGGACGAAAGTGGCGCCGGGATACGCGCCGGCGGTCAGCCTGGCCGAATATGGCATCGTCGCGTCCGACCGCAATCGCGAGGTGGCAATCAAGGGGCGCTCGTCCGGCTCCGCCCGGCGCGGCGGGGTTTCGATGGAGATCAATTATGATATCGGCGACCATGCGCTGACGTCGCTGACCGCCTGGCGCGGGTCCTCGCGCGAATCCTTCTATGACGGCGACAACACGACGATCAATTATGTCGATCGCAACGGCGGGTCGAACAAGCTCGACCAGTTCAGCCAGGAACTGCGCCTGACATCGCCCAGCGGCCAGCTGATCGACTATGTTGCCGGGCTCTTCTACTTCGACCAGCGGGTGACCGGCTATATCGACCAGCAGGGGTTGCTCGAGTGGATCGTTCCGGCGTCGAACGGCAACGTCATCCGGCTCGTCCCCACCGCGCCGCCGGGCACCATCTTTGACGCCAATCTGACCAACCGCGTCCATTCGCGCAGCATCGCCGGCTATGCGCAGGCAAATGTCCATGCGACCGATCGGTTGAACTTGATCGTCGGTGGGCGGCTGACCTATGACGATTTGCGGCTGGACTACAGCCGCGGCACCGTTCCCGGCGCGTTGCCCATCCCGGGCGGCGTCACGCTGTCGCTGCGCCAGCGGGTCGACAACACCAATTTCTCGTTCCGCGTCGGCGCGCAATATGACCTCAGCGACGACATCATGGCCTATGCGACCTATTCGCGCGGCTACAAGGGGCCGGGGTTCAGCGGTCTCACCGTGTCCAACGTCAATCAGGATCAGCGCGTTGCGCCGGAAATCCCGACCAACATCGAACTCGGCGTCCGCGCGTCGTTGTTCGACCGCAAGCTGACCGTGAATGCGACGGCGTTCCGGATGCGGGTCCGCGATTTTCAGGCGCAGGTCGCCGATCTGTCGAGTGCCAGCTACGCGAACCGGATCACCAACGCCGGATCGCTCAAAAGCAAGGGTGTCGAATTCAGCGTCGTCGCGCGCCCGACGTCCGAACTGACACTGAGCGGCGGCGGCGCCTATGTCGATGCGCGTTACGGGCGCTTCGAGGGCGTGCAATGCTATTTCGGCCAGCCCAAGGTTGCGCAGGGCGGGCCGTGCGTGGCGCCGCCTGCCAACCCCAATTCGATCGACGGCTTTTTCGACGCCGCGGGCAATCGGCTCGCGGGGGCGCCGCGGTTCAGCTACAATCTTGTCGCCGATTACCAGCGTGCGATCGGCAATAACCTGCGGGGGCAATTCCAAGTCAATTTCAGCGGCCAGTCGGACGTCAACTATTCGGCGAACGGCGATCCGGGAACCATCCAGAAGGCCTTCGGCCTCTTGGGCATGAACATCGGCATCGGGGCGGAAGATGGCCGCTGGCGCGTCGGCCTCTTCGCGATCAACCTGCTCGACAATCATTGGGCGGCGCAGAAGAATCCCAGCCCGGTCACGACGCTCAATCCCGGCGGATACCTGCAATATCTCAGCCCCGACTCGGTTCGCACGGTCGGCGCCACGCTCGATTTCCGCATCTGATCTTCGAAGGGACGAACGACATGAAATTGTACAGCGCGAACATGCCGGCGCCGAACCCGCGCCGCGTGCGCATCTTTGCCGCGGAGAAGGGCATTGTGCTGCCCGAGACCATGTTAAGCCTGGTCGATCGGGAGCATAAGGCGGCCGATCATCTGCGCCGCAATTCCTTGGGGCAGGTACCGGTACTGGAACTCGATGATGGTACCACGATATGCGAAACGATCGCTATCTGCCGCTATATCGAAGAGTTGCACCCCGATCCGCCGCTTTTTGGCAGCAGTGCGACCGAAAGGGCGGTCATCGACATGTGGACGCGCCGGATAGATATCCAGCTCGGCGAGCCGACCAAGATGTTCTGGCGCCACGCGCATCCGGCTACGGCAGCGCTGATCGAGCAGCACAAGGTTTTCGGCGAATCCAACCGGTCGGTCCTGACGCGGGCGATGCAGTGGCTCGATACCGAACTGGCGGACGGCCGGACGTTTCTGATCGGGGACCGGTTCACGATCGCCGATATCGCCGCGCTGACCGTGATCGACTTCGCGACGCTGATCGGACTTGATCCTGTCGCGGACAACCCGGCCGTCACCGCTTGGCACGCACGCGTATCATCACGGCCCAGCGCATCGAGTTGACCCGGTTTCCGCCGCCGAGACCAAATGCCCGCAAACACCTCGCTCTTTTCAACGAACGAATTGACGTGGCTCCGTCCTTCTTGCGGCGGAATCTCGGCGGCGCAAAGGTGACTGCAGATCGCGCGACCGAACTGAATCCGGCAGAACGGCGAACGGGACACGGATTACCGCGAACCGTTTGACTTGCTTACGGAAATATCGCCCAAGCCGGTCCGGATAATGAGGGCAACGGCGGCGATGGGGCCAAAAGTCAAGAATTGGTCGGGACGAGAGGATTCGAACCTCCGACCCCCACACCCCCAGTGTGATGCGCTACCAGGCTGCGCTACGTCCCGACCGGCCCGATTGGGCAGGCGAGGCCCCTAGCGCGCCTTGGCGGGCGATGCAAGCGGCGATCCGGCTTATGCCATGATCGCGTGGTCGCGCTCTTGATCTCGCCCCCGCCCACCCCATTTCGGCGGCGCTTGCCGTGGGGGAGGGCGCGTACGACCGGTTGCGCGCGGCTTCCCTGCGTGATAGGCGCCGCGCCATCTTCGCGTGCCGGTTCCGTAAGGGGAGTGGGCCGCGCTTTCGAACGGAAAGTTTTTCATCCATGTCGACGCAATTGCTTCTGACCCAGGCGGCCGGATCGGGCGGCGGGACCGCCGGTTTCCTGATGCTGGTCCCCTATCTGCTGATCTTCGCGGTTTTCTGGTTTTTCCTGATCCGCCCCCAGCAGGTGCGCGCCAAGGAGCACCGTGCCAAGATCGCGGCGGTGAAGCCGCGCGACCAGGTGGTGACGGGCGGCGGAATCGTCGGCAAGGTAACGCGTGTCGATGACGATTACGCCGATGTGGAAATCGCGCAGGGAGTGAAGATCAAGGTCGTAAAGGCGACCCTGGCCGACGTCCTGCAGCCCGGTGGCAAGCCCGCCAACGACTGACGCGGCGAGGCCGGCGTCTCCCGCGGCCTCCGCTCTTGCAATCGGATCTTTAGACCATGCTCGATTTCCCGCGCTGGAAGACCATCGGTATCAGCATCATCCTGCTGTTCGGTATCCTCTTTTCCATCCCCAGTTTCCTGCCGACCAAGGCGTTCGAGAGCCTGCCGGGCTTTACGCAGGCGAAAGTCAATCTGGGCCTCGACCTTGCCGGCGGCAGCCATCTGCTGCTCGAGGCTGATATCGCCGACCTTCGCAAGACCCAGCTCGCGAACATGGAAAAGACCGTGCGCGCCGCGATGCGCGGCGAAAGCGGTCCCGCCGACGATATCGCGATCGGCGAACTGTCGACCGCGGGGGGCAAGATCAGCTTCCTTGTTCGCGACCTTGCGCAGCTCGACGCCGCGCGCGAACGGTTGTTCAGCGAGACGCGCGGCGCACAGCTGACGGGGCAGCGCGACTGGAACATCACTGTCGTCGATTCGACGCGCATCGTGATGACGCCGACCGGCGCCGGGCAGGCGCAGGCGGTGGCGAATGCGATGGATACCGCGCGCGATATCATCGACAAGCGCGTCAACGCGCTGGGTACCCGCGAACCGACGATCATCCGCGAGGGCACCGACCGCGTCGTGGTGCAGGTTCCCGGGCTGCAGGATCCGGCCGCGCTCAAGGAACTGATCGGCAAGACTGCGCGCCTCGAATTCCGCATGGTCGACGCCAATGCCGATCCGAATGAAGCCGCTGCGGGCCGCGTCCCGGTGGGGAGCGAAATCGTTCCCTATGCCGAGGGCGAAGGCAACGGGGCCGCGTTCGAAGTGCTGCGCCGTCAGGTGATGATCAGCGGTGAACAACTGCTCGACGCCAAGCAAAGCTATGACCCGCAAAGCAACCAGCCGGTCGTTTCGATCCGTTTCGATTCGGGCGGGTCGAGCACCTTCGCGAAGGTGACTGCGCAGAGCGTCGGCAAGCGCTTTGCCATGGTGCTCGACGGCAAGGTGCTGTCGGCACCGTCGATCAACGAGCCGATCCTTGGCGGCAGCGCCCAGATTTCGGGCAGCTTCAGCGTGGCGAGCGCCAATGCGCTGGCGATTTCGCTGCGTTCGGGTGCGCTGCCGGTGAAGATGACGGTCGTCGAAGAACGTACTGTCACCCCCGAACTCGGCAAGGACTCGATCGAAAAAGGCGCGATCGCGGGGATCATCGCAACGGTGGCGGTGCTCGTGCTGATGATCGTCGTTTATGGCCGCTTCGGTGTTTATGCCTGTATCGCGCTGTTCTTCAACGTCTTCCTGATCATCGCGGTCATGGCGGCATTCAACGCGACGCTGACCCTGCCGGGCATCGCCGGTTTCGTGCTGACTATCGGTGCGGCGGTCGACGCCAACGTGCTGATCAACGAGCGAATACGCGAAGAGTTGAAGCGCGGGCGAAAGGTGTTTCAGGCGGTCGAGCTGGGCTATTCCGAGGCCAGCCGCGCGATTTTCGACGCCAACGTCACCAACGTCATTGCCGCGGCGCTGATGTTCTGGTTCGGCTCGGGTCCGATCAAGGGTTTTGCCGTGGTGCTGACGATCGGTATCGTCACCAGCGTCTTTACCGCCGTCACCGTTACCCGCATGTTCGTCGCCCATTGGCTTCGGACGGCGCGTCCGACGTCGATCAACATTTAAGGGAGCGAAACGATGCGCTTGCTCAAACTCGTCCCCGACGACACCAATATCGACTTTCTGCGTTGGCGGAAAATCGCGTCGTTCATGAGCTTTTTCCTCGTGGCCGTGTCGATCGCGCTCGTCGCGGTCAAAGGCCTTAATCTCGGTGTCGATTTCGTCGGCGGCCAGTCGGTTCGCGTTGAATTCACGCAGGAGATGCCGCCGATCGACGAAATTCGCGAGAAGGTCGGCGATATCGGCCTTGGCGAAGCGACGATCCAGCAGTTCGGATCGGACAAGGCCGTGTCGATCCGTACCGCGCTTCCCGAGGGGGACAAGTCCGCCGCCGAGCGCGCTGGACAGCAGCTGGTATCGGGTATTCACAAAGCTTTCCCGACTGCGAAGACCGGCTCGGTCGAAACCGTGTCGGGCAAGGTATCGGGCGAATTGATACGGACCGGGGCGATCAGCCTCGGGCTCGCGATCCTCGGTATTTCCATCTATATCTGGATACGCTTCGAATGGCAGTTCGGCGTCGGTGCGCTGGGCCGCCTTTTTCACGAGGTATCGCTGACGTTCGGTCTGTTCGCGGTCACGCAGATGCAGTTCGACCTGAACAGCGTCGCGGCCTTGCTGACGATCGTCGGCTACTCGCTCAACGACACGATCGTCGTTTATGACCGCATTCGCGAGAATCTGAAAAAATACCGGAAGATGGAAATCATTCCGCTCCTCAATCTCAGCATCAACGAAACGTTGTCCCGCACAGTCATGACCACCGTCGCCATGGTGCTCGCGCTCGGCACGCTGCTCATCTTCGGCCCCGACGTGATTTTCGGCTTCACCGCCGCGATGCTGTTCGGCGTGTTTATCGGGGGCTATTCTTCGGTCCTGATGTCGACCCCGGTGCTGGTATGGCTGAAGGTCGGACCCGACAGCTTCGTGCCGCGCACCACCGCGGGCATGGACGGCGGCGAACGCATCGAGCGCAAGGACGACGGCGCGGTCGTCTGACCTTTCGGCATTTCGTGAAGATTGGCGCCGGTCCGTTTTTGAAGCGGGCCGGCGTTGCCGGATCTAGCGCCCCGCGCAGCGGCGAAGATGCGCGGCGAGTTCGCGGCCGTTGCGGTCCCAGTCGAAGCGCCCGCCAAGCGTCGCTGCCACATCGACCGGCGACGGCGCGCGCGCAAGGACCGCCTGCACCGCGCTGGCGATGGCGCCGGGCGTGCGTTCCACTATGCGGCCCGCGATCGGCGATGTTATCAATTCGGCTGCGCCGCCAGCGTCGCTGATGACGATCGGCGTACCGCAAGCGAGCGCCTCGACCCACGCGTTCGCGAGGCCTTCGCTGGCAGAGGGCATCACGACCGCGTCGGCGGCACGGTAAAGCTGCGGAAGGTCGGCGTTCGCGACCGACCCCGGAAAATGAACGCGGGTGTCGACGCCGAGCCGCGCTGCGAGCAAGCGGTAACGGCTTTCCTCTTCACCCGATCCGGCGAGCCAGTAATGCACGCCGGGAAGGGCGGGCAGCGCCTCGATCACCAAGGCCTGTCCCTTGCGCGGGATCAACGCTCCGACGGTCAGGATCGCGGGCGCATCATCCATGCCGAGCGCGGCGCGTGCGGATGTCCGGTCGCCGGGCGAAAACCGGGCGCCGTCGATGCCGGTGTAGTGGACCGAGATCTTGGCGGAATCGATGCCGATTGCGGCCATGTCGTCGCGCATTGCGCTGGAGACCGCGAGCAGGCCGCCCGCCCGGTCGGCGGCGGCGAGCAGTTGCGGCGCGGTGGCGCGATCATGGCCGAAATGGCTGATGTCGGCGCCGCGCGCCTTGATCGAAAAGGGCAGGCCGAGCGCATCCGCGACGCGCATCGCGGCGGGGCCGTCGGGATAGAAGAATTGCGCGTCGATCACGTCGAATTCTTGCCCGCTTACGGCGGACAGAACGGCGCGCGCCACCTTGGCCGGATTGAAGCGGGCGCCTACGCGCGGGATCAGGGTGAAGCGTGGGCGAAGAACGGTAAGGCCGTTCCAGCTCTCGGTCCGTGGCAACTCGCGCAGCGCGCGATAACGTTTGTGGAGCGACAGCGGGAAGGGTGGCAGACCGACCGGCGCAACGACCGTCAGGCCGATACCGGGCTGCGCCGCGAGAGCGCGCAGGCTTTTCTCGACGAACAGGCCGAAGTTCGGCCGCGCGGCGTCGGGAAAGAGCGTCGTGATCGACAGGACGCGCAGGGGGGACGCGGCGGGCACTCAGAGTGTGCGGAGCAGGCGGACGGCGACGGCGGCCCAAGGCGGATTGCTGACGACCTGCTGGCGCTGACCCGTGCCGAGCGGGAGCAGGTGGAGTTTTTCGCCATCGACATTGAGCAGGCGCGCGAAGAAAAAGCGGCCGGCGGGGCGCGGCACGAGCAAGTCGCGGTTGAGCATGCTCGCCCAGTCCCCCTCGATCCGGCGGCACCAGATTTCGTCGCCCGCGCGATAGTCACCGATCGACGAGGTGACGCGCACTGCGACCATATCCTCGCCCGGACGCGCCGTGAGCGCCTGTTCGACGCGGGTTGGCGCCGCTGCACCATCGGCGCCGAGGAGCGCTGTGATCGTAAGCTGCGTATCCTGCGGCAACTGGACCAGTTCGGCGGCATCGACGCCGAGCGCCGCAGCGATGCGGTTCATCCAGCCGAGCGACAGGGTGCGCGTGCCGGTTTCGAGGCGACCAATCGTCTGGGCGGTCGTGGGCGGAACGCAGCGTTGGCCGACTTCTTCGAGCGTCAGCCCCTTGGCGCGGCGGACGGAGCGGATGCTGTTGATCATGGCGGCGATCCTCAAATAACCAAATCGGTTTCTTCTTTCCTACAAAATATTCCAGTGTCAAGCGCGGCGTGCAACCAAAGGAGAATCGCATGACCTCGCGCCGCCTCGAAACCCGTCTCCATCCCGATGACCGTATCGATCCGGACAAGGCGGGGCCGCAGACGATGCGGCATGTGACGGTGAATGTCGGCGAGAGTCCGATCGCTTGGCTCGCGTCGCGGGGATTGCTCACCGGAGCACAATTGAGCGCGGGTGAACGATTGCGCAGCGATTATGAGCGCGCGGGGCTGGCAGCGCGGGTGACGATGCGCTGGGACGCCGCACCGCCGGGGAAGAGCCGCGGCGGCGCGCGGGCATCGGAT
>NZ_DATMST010000141.1:0-4237 GCF_035565275.1 Sphingopyxis sp. | reverse complement strand
GAGTCGGCCCGCGCCCTCCTCATCCTCGACCGTCCCGCCGACGCGCTTCCGCGGATCGAGCACCGGCTCGCCGCCGATCCGGCGGACCAGCAGGCGCTCGCATTGCAAGGCATAATGTGGCGCCTGACCGGTGACGCGCGCGCAAAATGGCTGACCGATCCCGGGCTGATCGGCGCCGCCCGGCTCGCGCCCGGCAATGGCGACGTCGCCGGCTTCAACCGCCAGCTCGACCGTGCGCTGGGCGCGCTCCATATCGGCAGCCAACATCCGCTCGAACAGACGCTGCGCGGCGGCACCCAGACCGCCGACGATCTCTTCAGCCGCGATATCCCGGAGATCATGGCGGTGCGCGCGATGATCGAAGCGGGGGTCGACCGCTATATCGACGCGCTGCCGGCCGATCCCGCGCATCCGTTTCTGTGCCGCAAGGCGTCGGGCTTTGCCTTTTCGGGTTCATGGTCGGTCCGGTTGCGCAGCGGCGGCCACCACAAGAACCATATCCACCCGGAAGGCTGGATCAGCGCCGTCTATTATGTCGCGCTGCCCGAAGCGGTCGCCGACGGCGAGCAGGGCTGGCTGACATTCGGCGAGACCGGACTGAACCTTGGCGAACGCGAGGCCGTCCTTCGCTCCGTCCGCCCCGAACCCGGCCTGCTCGTCCTTTTTCCGTCCTATTTCTATCACGGGACGATCCCTTTCACCGACGAGGACCACCGCACCACCATCGCTTTCGACATCGTCCCGGCAGGTTGAGCGGCTCGTCAAATTACTTGCATATGCAAGTTTATCATTGCACATTCGATTTCGAGAGGAGTTCAGCATGGCCAATCAGATTCTTCAGCAGTTCGCCGCCGGGGTCGCTTCGGGTGCGATCCGCACGATCGACCTTACCCAGACGCTGTCGCCCGAAACACCGACGCTGGTCCTGCCACCCGAATTCGGCCAGTGCGCGGCGTTCAGCCAGGAGGAAATCTCGCGCTACGATGATCGCGGCGTCGCCTGGTACTGGAACAATTTCACCGTCAGCGAGCACACCGGCACGCATTTCGACGCGCCGATCCACTGGATCACCGGCAAGGACCTGCCAAACAATGCCGTCGATACGGTCGCACCTGCCGACTTCGTCGCCGAAGCCGTGGTCATCGACATTTCGGACAAGGCGGCCGCCGATCCCGATTATCTGCTCACCGTCGCCGACATCGAAGCGTGGGAGGCCGACCATGGCCGCATCCCGCCGCGCAGCTGGGTGATGCTCCGCACCGACTGGTCGAAGCGCGACGTCGATGCCTATACCAACCGCCGCGAGGACGGTGCGCACACGCCGGGTCCGTCGGCCGAGGCGGTGCAGTTCCTCGTCGACGAACGCGATGCCCATGGGCTGGGGGTCGAAACGATCGGGACCGACGCCGGGCAGGCGCATCTGCTCGACCCCGCCTATCCCGCGCACACCCTGTTCCACGCCGCGGGCCGCTACGGCCTGCAATGCCTCGAAAATCTCGACCAACTGCCGGCGACGGGCAGCGTGATCGTCGCCGCACCGCTCAAGATCAAGGGCGGCTCGGGCAGCCCCTTGCGCGTCCTCGCGCTCGTCGCGGACTGAGGCTGAGATGGCCGAGCGGTCGTTCAAGGCGGAGGTCGAGCAGCTCAGGCTCGGCGACGGCGAGATCTTCGAAGGCGAAGGCATTCTTGCGGTCACCAAGGCGCTGCTCCAGGCCGGGGTCGCCTATGTCGGCGGCTATCAGGGATCGCCGATCAGCCATTTGATGGACGTGTTCGCCGACGCGAGCGACCTGATGGCGGGGCTCGGCGTCCATTTCGAAAGCTCGGCGAGCGAGGCGACCGCCGCGGCGATGCTGGCGGCGTCGGTGAACTATCCGCTGCGCGGCGCGGTCGCGTGGAAATCGGTGGTCGGCACCAATGTCGCATCGGATGCCCTCTCGAACGTCGCGTCGGGCGGCGTGACCGGCGGCGCGCTGATCATCCTCGGCGAGGATTATGGCGAGGGCTCGTCGATCATGCAGGAGCGCACGCACGCCTTTGCGATGAAGTCGCAGATGTGGCTGCTCGACCCGCGGCCCAGCCTGCCGCTGATCGTCGACATGGTCGAAAAAGGGTTCGAGCTGTCCGAGGCGTCGAACACGCCGGTGATGCTCGAACTGCGCGTGCGCGCGTGTCACGTCACCGGCAGCTTCGTCGCGCGCGACAACCGGAGGCCGCCGATGACCGTCGCCGACGCCGCGGCGTCGCCGACGCGCGACACCAGCCGCATCGTCCTGCCGCCCGCCAATTTCCTGCACGAGGTCGAAAAGATCGAAAAGCGCTGGCCCGCCGGCATCGATTTCGTCAAACGGAACGGGCTCAACGAATATTTCGGTACAGAGCAGGACGAGATCGGCATCATCGTCCAGGGCGGGCTGTTCAATTCGCTCAACCGCGCGCTCGAACTGGTCAACCTGTCCGATGCGTTCGGCAACGCCGCGCTGCCGGTCTATGTCCTCAACGTCACCTATCCGCTGATCCCCGACGAGGTGCAGGCCTTTTGCGCCGGCAAGCGCGCGGTGCTCGTGGTGGAGGAAGGCCAGCCCGAGTTCATCGAGCACGAGCTCAACACGCTCGTCCGCCGCGCCGACCTCCAGACCCGCATCGTCGGCAAGGAGGTGCTTCCGCGCGCGGGCGAATATACCGCGGCGGTCATCAGGGACGGCATCGCGAAGTTCCTTCGCGCGCACGCCCCCGAGCGCGCACCGGCCGAGGAAGCAGCGCAGCCCCCCGCCCTGCCGCCGAGCGCAGTGCCGCAACGTCCGGCCGGTTTTTGCACCGGCTGCCCCGAACGCCCGATCTTTTCGGCGATGAAACTGGTGCAGAAGGACATCGGCGAACTCCACGTGTCGGCCGATATCGGCTGCCATCTCTTCTCGATCCTGCCGCCGTTCCACATCGGCAACACCACGATGGGCTATGGCCTCGGCACCGCGGGCGCATCGGCGTTCAAGCCCGAGGGCAAGCGTGCCGTCGCGATCATGGGTGACGGCGGATTCTGGCACAACGGGCTGACCTCGGGCATCGGCAACGCGGTCTTCAATCAGGACGACAATCTGACGATCATCGTCGACAACGGCTATTCGGCCGCGACCGGCGGTCAGGACATCCCCTCGTCGCGCGCAACACCGCCGCACCGCCAGACGAACAATCCGATCGAGCGCGCGGTGCGCGGGGTCGGCATCGCCTGGGCGCGGACACGCACGCGCACCTATGACGTCGCGGGGATGCGCGATGCGATCCGCGACGCGCTGACCACGCCCGAAAAGGGCCCCAAGGTGCTCGTCGCGCAGTCCGAATGCCAGCTCAATCGCCAGCGGCGCCTCAAGCCGCAACTCGCGAAGGCGATGAAGGCAGGCGAGCGCGTCGTGCGCGAGCGCTTCGGGGTTGATCCCGACACCTGCACGGGCGACCATAGCTGTATCCGCCTGTCGGGCTGCCCGTCGCTGACGATCCGCGCGAACCCCGACCCGCTGCGACAGGACCCCGTTGCGCATGTCGAAAACAGCTGCGTCGGCTGCGGCGTCTGCGGCGAGGTCAGCCACGCCGCCGTGCTCTGCCCCTCCTTCTACAAGGCGCAAATCATCGCGAACCCCAACGGGCGCGACCGCGTGCGCCAGCGGCTGCGCGGCTGGGTGATCGGCGCGCTCCAGAAGCGGTCGGCGCGCAAGCTTGCCGCGAGGGCGTTCTGATGCGCCGGCGCGAACGCATCACCATCGCCGTGCTCGGCCTCGGCGGTCAGGGCGGCGGCGTGCTCGCCGACTGGATCGTCCAGCTCGGCACGAAAAACGGCTATGTCGCGCAGGGCACGTCGGTCCCGGGCGTCGCGCAGCGCACCGGCGCGACGGTCTATTATATCGAGATGTTCCCCGCCGGGAGCGCAGCGCAGCCCGTGCTTGCGTTGATGCCGGTACCCGGCGACGTCGATATCGTCGTGGCGTCCGAACTGATGGAAGCGGGCCGCGCGATCCTGCGCGGCTTCGTGTCGCACGACACGCTGCTGATCGGCTCGACGCACCGCGTCTATGCCATCGATGAAAAGTCGGCGATGGGCGATGGCCGCGCCAGCGGCGAACGCATCATCGCGGCCGCGCACGAGCGTGCGGGCCGCTTCATCGGTTTCGACATGGATGCCGCCGCCGACCGGGCGGGCAGCGTGATCAGTTCGATCATGTTCGGCGCGCTCGCGGGCAGCGGC
>NZ_DATMST010000140.1:0-5581 GCF_035565275.1 Sphingopyxis sp. | reverse complement strand
CGCCGCACCCGCGCCGGCCGCCCCGACGTCGGTCGGGGGCGGCGGAACCGGCAGCATCTCGACCCGTGGCCCCGCGATCGTCACCCGCTACGAGGGCGCCAATGCGATCATTGTCGCCGCGAACAGCGAAGTGCAGCGGATGCTCGGCGAACTGATCCGCCAGCTCGACAGCCGGCGCCAGCAGGTGCTGGTCGAGGCGATCGTGGTCGAGATTGGCGACGATGCGGCGAAACGGCTCGGCGTCCAGTTCCTGCTCGGCGGCAAGAATATCCCGTTTGTCGCGACGAGCTACAGCAACGCGCAGCCCAATATCCTGACGCTCGGCGGCGCCTATGCCGCGACCAAGCTGACGCAGGACAAGACCACGGTCGACGGCGAAACCGTCGTCACCCAGACCTCCAGTTCGCTCGGCAACAGCCTGCAGGAAGCCGCGGCGGCGTCGCTGCTCGGCGCGAGCGGCGGTTTTGCAGGCTTCGCGGGCGATATCGGCAAGAATACGATCTTCGGCGCGATCATCAACGCGGTAAAGTCCGACACGACGTCCAACCTGCTCGCGACCCCGCATATCGTCACGCTCGATAATCAGGCGGCGAAATTCCTCGTCGGGCAGGAAGTCCCGATCACGACGGGCGAAGCGCTCAGCGACAATTTCGACAATGCCTTCCGCACCGTCCAGCGTGAAGAGGTGGGCATCAAGCTCGACGTCACCCCGCAGGTCAACGGCGCGGGCGAGGTGAAGCTGTTCTTGCGGCAGGAAGTGTCGAGCGTCGCGGGGCCCGTCTCGTCGCGTAACAGCGATCTCATCCTCAACAAGCGCTCGTTCGAAACCGTGCTGACCGTCGACGATGGCGAAATCCTCGCGATCGGCGGGTTGCTCAACGACGACGAACGCCGGACGATCGAGCGTATCCCGTTGCTCAGCGACATTCCGCTCATCGGCGAACTCTTCAAGTCGCGCAGCCGGACGCGCGCGAAGACCAATCTCATGGTCTTCATCCGCCCGACGATCCTGCGCAATCGCGAAGACAATGCCGCGCTCACCGCGCGCCGCTACGGCTATATCCGCGACTTCCAGTTGCAGCGAAATCCTGATCAGGAGCCCGCGATCGACACACTGGTCCGCGATTATCTGGGCGCGGTGCCGCCGGTGCCGACCACGCCGACGGCCGCCGACGTCACCGTCGGGCCGGTCAACCTGCCCGAATTGCGTGGCTCCGACGGTCGCATCACGCCGACCGACGTGCCGCCTTCGACCTCGCAGGCCCCCGCTCCCCCGACCGGAGACTATCCGTGACCGACATCGAACCGGCGGCGCCTCCCCCGGCACCGGTTGATATTCCCTATGGTTTTGCCCGCACGCATGGCGTCGTGATCGCGCCGGGCGAAAACGGCGTCTGGCTTGCGACGCTCCGCGAGGGCAGCGATCCGGCGGTGCTGATCGAGGTGAAACGCTACCTCGCGCAGCCGCTGCGCGTCGCCACCGCCGACGCGGCCGAATTCGACCGGCTGCTCTCGGACCATTATGCCATCGACAGCTCGGCCGCCGCGATGGCGGGTTCGCTCGACGGCAGCGACATCGACTTCAGCCTGCCGAGCGCCGAGGACCTGCTAGACAGCGCCGACGATGCCCCCGCGATCCGCCTGATCAACGCGATCATCGCCGAAGCGGTGCGGCAGGGCGTCAGCGATATCCATATCGAACCCTATGAAAGCGGGCTCGTCGTGCGGATGCGTACCGACGGCGTGCTGCGCGAGCATCTGCGCATGCCGCCACATGTCGCACCGGTCGTCGTCAGCCGCATCAAGGTGATGGCGCGGCTCGACATTGCCGAACGCCGCGTGCCACAGGACGGGCGTATCGGGCTGACGCTCGCGGGCAAGGCGGTCGACGTCCGTGTCTCGACGCTTCCCAGCCGCGCGGGCGAGCGTGTCGTGATGCGTATCCTCGACAAGGATGCGGCGGGGATCGACTTCGACGTGCTCGGCCTGTCGGGCGCCGCCGACCAGATCTTGCGCGAGGCGCTCGCCGAACCCAATGGCATCATCCTCGTCACGGGGCCGACCGGATCGGGCAAGACGACGACGCTCTATGCCGCGCTCAAGCAGCTCAACGACGGCCAGCGCAACATCCTGACCGTCGAGGACCCGGTCGAATATGCCGTCGACGGCGTCGGTCAGACGCAGGTGAATTCCAAGGTCGGACTCGATTTCGCCGCGGGGCTGCGCGCGATCCTGCGCCAGGATCCCGACGTCGTGATGGTCGGTGAAATCCGCGACCGCGAAACCGCCGATATCGCGGTGCAGGCGTCGCTGACCGGGCATCTTGTCCTTTCGACCGTTCACACCAACGATGCGGTGGGCGCGATCACGCGTCTCAAGGATCTGAAGGTCGAACCCTTTCTGCTCGCCTCGACCTTGCGCGCGGTCCTTGCGCAGCGCCTCGTTCGCAAGCTCTGCGACCATTGCCGCGAGCCGGTGCAGGCCGACAACAGCGTCGCCGCGATCCTCGGGCTCGACATCGGCACCGTCATCTGGCGCCCGAAGGGCTGCGACCAGTGCGGCGGCACCGGCTTCAAGGGTCGCATCGGCGTGTTCGAGGCGATCAAGGTCGACGAAACCGTCCGCCGCTACATCTACAATGGCGGTGACGAGGCGATGATCACACGCCATGCGTTCCTGAAATCGCCGACGCTGGCATCGGCCGCGCGCGCGATGGTCGCGAAAGGGCTGACCACCGCCGAGGAGGCGATCCGCATCGCGCGGCGCGAGGAAATCGATGCCTGATTATCGCTATGTGGCGATCGATCCGCAGGGCCGCGAGCGCAAGGGGCGGCTGACTGCCGCGGGCGACGATGCCGCGCGCGCCGACCTGATCCGCCGCAAGTTCCATATCGTCGCGGTCGAGGTCGCGGGCGCGAAGCCCGCGGGTCGCTCGCTGCTCGCCTTTCGGAAGACCAGGCTCGGTAGCAAGGAACTCGCGCTCTTCACCCGCCAGCTTGCGACGCTCGCCGAGGTCGCACCGCTCGAAGAGGCGCTGCGCACGCTGACGCGCCAGAGCGAGGCCGAAAGCGCGCGCGCCGTCATCGGCGACGTCCACGCCGGGTTGCTCGAAGGACGCCGTCTCGCCGACGCGATGGCGCGCCAGCCCGCGAGCTTCCCGCCGCTTTATCGCGCGATGGTCGCCGCGGGTGAAACCACGGGCAGCCTCACGACGATCCTCGCGCGGCTCGCCGACCTGCTCGAACGGCAGGCCGAAGTGCGCGGAAAGCTGATCGCGGCGCTGGCGTACCCGATCGTGCTCGCGATCGTCGCGATCGGCGTCGTCGCGGCGCTGATGATCTTCGTCGTCCCGCGCGTCGTCGAGCAATTTACGGACAGCGGCCAGCAATTGCCCTTTCTGACCCGCGCGGTGATCGCGATATCGGGCTTTGCGGCGAACTGGTGGTGGCTGATCGCCTTGCTGATCGCAGCGGCGAGCTTTGGCTGGGTGACCGCGATGCGTCGTCCGGCGTTCAAGGCGCGCGTCGATGGCCGGCTGCTTCGCCTGCCGCTGTTCGGACGCCTGCTCCGCGATCTTTACGCGGCGCGTTTCGCGCGCACGCTGTCGACGATGGTGTCGAGCCGCCTGCCGCTGGTCGAAGGGCTGAAACTCACCGTCCCGACGATCCGCAACGCCGCGCTGGCCGGCGCGACCGCCCATATCGTCGACCAGGTGCGTGCGGGTGGCGGTCTCTCGGCGGCGCTCCGCGACGCCGGGGTCTTTCCGCCGCTGCTCGTCTATATGACCGCCAGCGGCGAAAGCGCGGGGCGGCTCGAGCAGATGCTCGAACGCGCTGCCGATTATCTCGAACGCGAATTCGACCGCTTCACGGCGGCGTCGATGGCGCTTCTCGAACCTGTCATAATTGTCGTTATGGGGTCGTGCGTGGCCCTGATCATCCTCGCCATTCTGCTTCCGATCCTTCAGTTGCAGAACCTAGCCGGACTATGAAAATGTCGCTGATGAAGCTAATCGTTCGCCTGATGCTCGATACGTCCTGTTCCGATCGGAGCCGACCGCCGGCCTTGCGCCGCAAAAAGGACGAGCGCGGCTTTACGCTGACCGAATTGATGGTTGTGATCTTCATCATCGGCCTGCTCGCGACGGTGGTGATGATCAACGTCCTGCCCAGTCAGGATCGCGCGATGGTGACCAAGGCCAAGGCCGATATTTCGACGCTCGAAACCGCGCTCGAACAATATCGGCTCGACAATCTGACCTATCCGGCATCGACCGACGGACTGAACGCGCTCGTCACTGCGCCGCCCGCGCTCGCGCAGCCCGAACGCTATCGCCGCGGCGGCTATATCAAGAAGCTGCCCGCTGATCCGTGGGGCCGTCCCTATAATTATCAGGCGCCCGGGCCGAACGGCAAGGCGTTCGACGTCTGGTCGCTCGGCGCCGACGGCGCCCCCGGCGGGACCGACGACAATGCGGACATTCGCAGCGACGGCTGAGACGCGCGCGCGTCCCGACGCCAACGGCTTCACGCTGGTCGAACTGATGGTCGTGCTCGCGATCATGGCGCTCGCCGCGACTGCGGTCGTCCTCACCATCCCGGGCGAGGAACGCACGGTGCGCAGCGAGGCCGACCGTCTTGCGGCGCGCCTTGCCGCCGCGCGCGATGTCGCGGTGATCGAGGGGCGCAGCGTCGCGGTCAATTTCGCGCCGTCGGGCTATGGGTTCGAACGGCGGATATCGGGCGAATGGCAGCCGCTTCCCGGCCGCGCCTTCGAACAGCGGAACTGGCCGGGCGATGTGCGTTTTTCGGCCGGAAACGGGCAGGGCGCGGCGCGTGTCCTGTTCGACCGCGTTGGCATCAGTCCGACGCCGCAGGCGATCGTCCTGACCGGCGGCGATGCGCGCGAGATCGTGCGCGTCTCGGCAACCGGGGAGGTCAGCCGTGGTCAATGATGACGGCCATCGCTCGCTACCCGTCGAAGGGGGGTTCACGCTGCTCGAAATGCTGGTGGCGCTCAGCGTGATCAGCATCGCCGCGCTCGCGCTGATCCGCCTCGATGCCTATGCCGTGCGGACGGCGGGCGACCTCGACGAGAGCACGATGGCGGGCATTGTCGTACAGAACCGCGCGGTCGAACTCTGGACCGATCCCGCGCCCCCGACGATCGGGAACAGCACGACCGGCGTCGCCAACGCGGGGCGCAACTGGCGCGTCGAACAGCGCGTCGCGAAGACCGCCGACGATGCGCTGCTGCGCATCGACCTGATGGTCCGGCCTGAAAGCGGACGCGGGCAGGCGGCGCTGACGATCATCCGGCCGTCGCGATGAAGGACGAGCGCGGCTTCACCCTCGTCGAGATGCTCGTCGCACTCTCGATCTTTGCCTTGATCGCGGCGATGGGTGTCGGCTTGCTGCGCAGCAGCATCGATACGCAGGACGCGGTGCAGGGGCGGCTGAAGGGGATGAGCGGTATCAACCGCCTGCGCGCGGTCATGGCGAACGACCTCGCGCAGGCGGTGCAGCGATCGACGCGGGGCCCGGCGGGCGAGGCCGTCCCGGCGTTCGTCGGCTCCGCGACC
>NZ_DATMST010000139.1:0-14188 GCF_035565275.1 Sphingopyxis sp. | reverse complement strand
ATCTCCTTGCGGGGACCAGGCCGGGGAGAGCGGCCCCCTTAGAAATGCAACGTGGCGATGCCGCCGCCCCACCGCAAGGGAAAAGCGGATGGCTTTGTGAAATTACGATGACGGGGGTTGCGGTGTGGTTAACGGAGTGTTGAGAATTTGAGGAAGGCGCGACAATTCACTTTGTCATCCCGGATTAATTCTCGCCCGCCTGATCGACCATATCCATGAAATCGCGCGCTACATTGCGCTCGCCCTCGTCCTTGAACGCGATGTCGAGGTCGGGTGCGACGCCGAGCATGTACATCAGCGTCCAGAGTGCGAAGCGGCGGCCGGGGTTGGTTTCGAGGCCGAAGTCGACGCGCATGCGTTCGGTGCCCGCGGCGTGCGCCTCGGGGTGGATCGCCGCGATGTCTGCGGTGCCGAAATAGCGGCGGAGCTGGTCGTCGAAATCCATGGCGCCCTTTTGGCGCGTTCGTGCCGCTTGGCAAGGCCGCGCGGCAAAATCCGCCGACCCGAAACCTCGCGCGGTTGTCTTTGGCCAAGCGCCCCGATAGGGCGGCCATCGTGAAGACCAGCATCGACATCGGCACCGACGCAACGGGACAGAATGTGCGCATCGACGTGCAGGAACTGCTCGCGACGCGCCTGCTCGTCCAGGGCAATTCGGGGTCGGGCAAGTCGCACCTCTTGCGCCGCATCCTCGAGGAAAGCGCCGAGCTGGTGCAGCAGATCGTGATCGATCCCGAAGGCGATTTCGTGACGCTCGCCGACGCGTACAGCCATGTCGTGATCAACGGCGGCGACTATAACGAGCGCGAGATCGCGGCGATGGGCGCGCGCATCCGCGAACATCGCGCGTCGATCATCCTCAGCCTCGAATCGCTCGATATCGAGGCGCAGATGACGTGCGCGGCGGCGTTCCTGAACGCGCTGTTCGATGCGCCGCGCGAGCACTGGTTCCCCGCGCTGGTCGTGGTCGACGAGGCGCAGATGTTCGCGCCGAGCGTCGCGGGGGACGTTGCCGACAATGTCCGCCGCGCGAGCCTGGGCGCAATGACCAACCTGATGTGCCGCGGGCGCAAGCGCGGTCTGGCGGGCGCGATCGCGACGCAGCGGCTGGCAAAGCTGGCAAAGAATGTCGCCGCCGAGGCGAGCAATTTCCTGATGGGGCGCACCTTCCTCGACATCGACATGGCACGCGCCGCCGACCTGCTCGGCATGGAGCGGCGGCAGGCCGAGACGATCCGTGACCTCGAACGCGGACATTTCCTTGGCCTCGGTCCCGCGATCTCGCGGCGCCCGCTGTCGGTGCGGATCGGCGCGACGCAAACGTCGACGCGGATGGGGACGCACGGTCTGATGCCACTGCCCGAGGCCGGGGGCGAGGACATGCGCTCGATGCTGTTCACCGAACTGGAGGCACCAGCCCAGCCCCGCTTCCTTGCACCCGAACCCGAGCCGGTCGCGGCAAGCGAAGTGCTGGAGCGGATAGCGGCGAGCGAGGGGCTGCACGAAGATCTGGATGCGCCGCCCGTGCTCGATATTCTCGAGGCGGTCGAGGAAGCCGAGCAGAGCGACGCGGTGGTGATCGAGACGCTGCAGGAGATGCTGTCGGACCCCGATTGCGCGTTCCAGCCCGAATCCTTCCTCTATCAGGATTTCTCGGTGCGCTGCCGGATGCAGAAGCTGAAGAAGGTGCCGCTCGACCTCGCAGCCTTCCGCCGCCGTTTCGCGCTGGCGAAGGGCGGCGTGTTCGATCCGTCCGAGCCGCGCTGGCGCGAAGTGCTCATCGTCGCCGACCGCCTGCCGCACGACATGTTCGCGCCTTTCTTGCAGATCGCGCGCGCCGCGATGGACGGCGAACCCTGCCCCGACGACGAGATTCTCGGCCGCGCCTATGGCAGCCGTTCGCCGGGGCGGATCCGCCGGCTGGTCGAATATATGGAAAAGCAGGGCGTGATCGTCGTGCGCGCCGATTTCGGCGGGCGGCGATCGATCGGTATTCCCGAACTCGGGCTCAGCACCGAAGCCGAATAGGGCGCCCGCGCCTCATTCTGTCGCGATTTCGCCGCGACCCGGCAAGTTAATCCGGAATTAGCTACCTAAAATCTTGGGACCGTGCCCCGATCGGGGCAATCCTTGCCGCAGGTTCGCGCCTAAAACAGCGGATGCCAGCTCTCTTGGTGGGTGGATCGTCCCGACAATCCCGAAAACCACAGGAGAGACTGCCATGCCTCGTCACGGCGTATATCCGCGCGACATCGTTCCGCCGCGCTCCAAATATTCCGACGCCGGCCGCTTTGGCCGCATGTTCGGCGAATTGCCGCCCTTTGCTGCCGACACCCCCGATGTGCGCGCTGCGCTGATCGAGATCGGCAAGGTCGGGGGCATCATGGATGCCAAGGACAATCTGACCAGGACCCCTGCCGAGCTGATCACCAACCCGGCGCTGTCGGCGAAGAACAGCGATAATCCGACGCTGACCGCGGGATTCACCTTCCTCGGCCAGTTCCTCGACCATGACATGACGTTCGATCCGACATCGAGCCTCGAGCGGCAGGTCGATCCCGAACAGATCGCCAATTTCCGCACGCCGAGCTTCGGGCTCGACAATGTCTATGGCGCGGGGCCGGGCGGCAGTCCGCATCTGTACGATACGCAGGGCGGCAAGGGCGGCAAGTTCCTGCTGGAAGCGACGGGGACGGCGAACAAGTTCGACCTGCCGCGCAACAGCCAGAATGTCGCGCTGATCGCCGACCCGCGCGACGATGAAAATCTGATTATCGGCCAGCTTCAGGTTGCCTTCCTCAAATTTCACAACGCGGTCGTCGACTATGTGAAGACCAGGATCAGGCTGACCGGATCGGACGAGATTTTCGCCGAGGCGCAGCGGATCGTGCGCTGGCATTATCAGTGGATCATCGTGCACGAATTCCTGCGCAAGACGTGCGGCGACGCGGTGGTCGACGATGTGCTGACCAATGGCCGCAAATATTATAGCTGGCATAACGAGCCCTATATCCCGGTCGAATTTTCGGTTGCCGCCTATCGGTTCGGGCACAGTCAGGTGCGGCCGTCGTACCGCGCCAACTTCACCGGCAACGGGGGCAGCCCGTTCTTTGCGATGATCTTTACCCCGACGCCGTCGGACCCGAGCGATCCCGACGATCTGTCGGGCGGCTGCCGTGCGCCGCGGCGCTTCATCGACTGGCCGACCTTCTTCGATTTCAGCGACGGCAATGTGAAACCGAACAAGAAGATCGACACCACGCTGTCGACGTCACTGTTCCGCCTGCCGGGATCGGTCGTGCCGAACCCCGATCCGAAGTCGAACCCGGCGTCGCTCGCGCAGCGCAACCTGCTTCGCCACCTGACCTTCTCGCTGCCGTCGGGGCAGCGGGTGGCGCGCGCGATGAAGCTGCCCGAACTGTCGAAGGGCGATCTGTCCGATCTCAAGCCGCACGGCTTCGACGACCGCACGCCGCTCTGGTTCTATATATTGCGCGAGGCGCAAGTGACGCAGAATGGCGAGCGGCTGGGGCCGGTCGGGGCGCGGATCGTCACCGAAGTGTTCCTCGGGCTGCTGCAGGGCGACAAGGGATCCTATCTGTCGCAGGACCCCGAATGGCAGCCGTTCCTGCCCACGGTCGACGCTTCGAAAAAGGGCGACGATTTCCGGATGATCGACCTGCTTCGCTACGCCGAGGTCGCGTAGGGGCGAGACCGCCGGCGCCCGTCAAAAGGCGCCGGCGGTCAACGTCAATTCTTCCTGAACAGCGCCTCGGCGACCGCCTTGTGGCTGGTCGCGGCGCTGCGGTGCGCCTTGACGCGCCGGATCTCGGCTTCGAGCGTATCGATGCGTTCGCCCAGTTCGTCGACCGACAGCGGGTCGAGCGGTTGCCTGATCAGGGCCGCGAGCACATCGTCGCGGCGGCGGGGAAGGTCGTCATCGTCCATGGCGTGTCCTCTCTCGCTGGTCCCCGGCTGCAAGCGCGCGACAGTTGACCCGTGTCGCTGCACTGTCAATAAGGCGGGGCAGAGGGACCAAAATGGCCAGTGGGGGAATTTCAGCGTGACCAGCCTGCCAGCGAGCATGACCGCCATCGCGATACGCGAACCGGGCGGGCCCGAGGTATTGGAGCCGACGACGCGTCCGGTGCCGCAGCCGGGACCCGGCGAGGTGCTCGTGCGCGTCGCCGCGGCCGGCGTGAACCGGCCCGACGTCCTGCAACGCATGGGCTTTTATCCGCCACCGCCGGGCGCATCGGATCTGCCCGGGCTGGAGATCGCGGGGACCGTGGTCGCGACCGCCCCCGGGGGCGATCCCGAGCTTCTGGGACAGGCGGTCTGCGCACTCGTCGCGGGCGGCGGCTATGCCGAATATTGCGTCGCGCCGGCGGGAAGCTGCCTGCCGGTACCTCCCGGCTTTTCGATGGAAGAAGCGGCGGCGCTGCCCGAGACCGTCTTTACCGTGTGGCATAATCTGTTCGAGCGCGCGTGGGTGGCCGAGGGCGAGACGGTGCTGATTCACGGCGGTACCAGCGGCATCGGCACGACCGCGATCGGCCTAAGCAAACTGTTCGGGATCAGGACCGTCGTGACCTGCGGCAGCGCAGAGAAATGCGATGCGGCGCGTGCGCTGGGCGCAGACCTCGCGGTCGATTATTCGAGCGAGGATTATGTCGAGGCGGTCAAGGGCTTTACCGGGGGCAAGGGTGTCAACGCGGTTCTCGACATGGTCGGCGGCGATTATCTGCCGCGCAACCTTGCCTGCCTTGCTGACGACGGACGCCACGTCACGATCGCGTTCCAGCGCGGCGCGAAGGTCGAGATCGACATCGCCGACGTCATGCGCCGCCGCCTGACCCTGACCGGATCGACGCTTCGCGCGCGCAGCGCCGATTTCAAGGCCGCGCTCGCCGACGAGATTCACGGCACGCTCTGGCCGCGACTGGCGGAAGGCGGATGGAAGCCCGCGATGGACGAGAGCTTTCCCCTAGCCGAGGCGAGCGCGGCGCATGCGCGGATGCAGGCGGGCGCACATGTCGGAAAGATCGTGCTTCGGGTGGGATGAGCCGAGGAACGTCTTCCGGCGTCGCCGGTTGATCGATCGGGGGGTATCCGAGGAGTCTTCCCCCCAATGCTTTCGACAAAAGATATGCGTATCCTGCTCGTGCCGGCGACGGCCATTGCGCTTGCCCTCTCCGGCTGTTCGCAGCCCGCGCAGGATGAAAAGGCGCCGACAGCGTCGTACGACGGCAGCGTCGGTCCTGAAAGAGCCGCGGCGGCCGAAACCGCTCCGCCGGCGATCAAGCCGGCCGATATCCCGACGCGCGGCGGCGACGGATCGCCGATCGAGCTTGCCGCGCTCGGCGAAGGCGATATCGGCGGTGCCAAATTGAAGGGCGAACTTGCCTGTAGCTTCGCCGACGAGGAGGGGGCGCAGCCAATCCTGCTCGCGCAGGGCGATGTTGCGTCGGAAGAACCCTCGCGCGGGATCGTGAAGGTCGGCGATACGACCGAAAGCATCTCGGCCAACGGCGGTTTCGATGCGATGGCAAAGGGGACGAAGTTCTTTGCCAAGGGGATGGAGCTTCGCGTTGCGCTGACCGGCCCTGCGCCGGGTGGCGGCGAATCGCCGCCGCGCCCTGCGACGCTGACTGCCGACCGCGCGGATGGGGCGCAGCGGGTGTTCGCCGGGCTTTGGCAGTGCGGCCCGTAAAGGCCGACCGCCCGTTTGCGTCGATCGCCGCGCCGGGCTATCGGCGCGCGCATGATCAGGATCCGGACTTCGACGCCCGCTGACGGCGAACGCGTGCTCGCCATATGGGGCGATGCCGTCGACGCGACGCATGATTTTCTGAGCATCGGGGACCGCGCGGCGATCGGCGAGGAGGTTGCGGGCTTCCTTCCGTCCGCGCCGCTGTGGCTCGCGGTCGATGCAGATGACCGGCCGCTCGGTTTCATGCTGCTCGACGGTTCGCACATGGAAGCGTTGTTCATCGATCCGGCGTGCCGCGGAACCGGGATCGGGCGGATGCTGGTCGCGCATGCGCTGACGCTGCATCCGGTCATCACGACCGACGTGAATGAACAGAACGGACAGGCGGTCGGTTTCTATGCCCGGATGGGTTTTACCCCGACCGGGCGGTCCGCGCATGACGGGCAGGGGCGCGCCTATCCGCTGGTGCATCTGCGTTCGGCCTAGGTTCGCAGCGCAGCAGGCTTGCCCCACGGCGCAAACAGGTCTACATCCACCGCCGAACGGCCGCCTCGCAAGGGGCGGCCCTTATTATTTCCGCTTGGAGACTTTTCGTCATGGCCAACGCCGATGCCACCCCGCTGATGCCGCATGCGACCGCCGCCTGGCTGGTCGACAACACCGGCCTCACCTTTGTCCAGATCGCCGAATATTGCGGTATCCATATCCTCGAGGTCCAGGCGATCGCCGACGAGACCGCGGCGACCAAATATACCGGCCGCGACCCCGTCCGCGCGCACGAACTGTCGATGGACGAAATCGAAAAGGGTCAGAAGGACCCGAACTACAAGCTCAAGATGAGCAAGCAGGCGCAGGACACGATCCGCCGCACCCGCGGTCCGCGCTACACCCCGGTCAGCAAGCGTCAGGACAAGCCCGACGGCATCGCGTGGATCCTGAAGAACCATCCCGAAGTATCGGACGGCGCGATCGGCAAGCTGATCGGCACGACGCGCAACACGATCGGCGCGATCCGCGACCGCAGCCACTGGAACAGCGCGAACATCGTGCCCAAGGATCCGGTGACGCTCGGCCTCTGTTCGCAGCGTGAACTCGACGCGCTCGTCGCCAAGGCCGCGAAGAAGGCCGGCATCAAGGCGCCCGAGGACAGCCGTTTCGAGGGCGACCGCGAAGCGCTGCTCGAGGAACTGCGCGCCGAACGCACGGCGGCGGCCGAAGCGCGCGCTGCCGAAGAGGCCGAAACCGACGGCGAAGCCTGAGGCATGGCCGGGTCGGACGAGGATCATATTCCGGCAGCGAGCGGCTCGCCGGATGCCTCGCTGACACAGGACGACAGCTTTACTGCGACGAGCCATGCCGGCCTCACCTATCCGTGGGGCGAGGCCGCGCCGGGGCCGGGCGAGACGATCCGCATCGCGAACGGGATCAGCTGGGCGCGAATCCCGATGCCGGGGTCGCTGGGTCATATCAACAGCTGGCTGCTCGACGACGTTACCAGTGACGGGGGGGATGGCCTCGCCGTCGTCGATACGGGCATCTGCCTGACGATGTGCTCGGACGCATGGAAGGCGCTGTACGCGGGCGCGCTCAAGGACGTGGCCATCACGCGCGTCATCGGCACACACCTGCACCCCGACCATATCGGCCTCGCCGGCTGGATTGCGAAAAAGCAGGACGTCAAGTTGTGGATGACGCGCGGCGAGATGCTGACCGCGCGCGCGATCGTTGCCGATTCCTCTGACACTGCGCCCGACGAGGTGCTCACCCAGTCGCGCGCCGCGGGCTGGGACGAAGCCGCGATAGACGCGCAGCGCAGCCGCGGCTGGAACATGTTCCAGCGCATGATCTTCACCTTGCCGCGCTCCTATGTGCGGATCGAGGATGGCGAAACGCTCGACATGGGCGCGCACCGGTGGCGCGTCGTTACGGGATCGGGGCACAGCCCCGAGCATGCATGTCTGTGGAACGAGAAAGAGGGCGTGCTGGTGTCGGGCGACCAGGTGCTGCCGCGGATCAGTTCGAACGTTTCGGTCAATATCACCGAACCCGACGCCGACCCGCTCGGCGAATGGCTGGCGTCGATCGACAAGCTGCTCGCCACCCTTCCCGCAGACGTCATCGTCTGTCCCGCGCATGGCGAGCCGTTCAAGGGACTGCACGTCCGGCTGATCGCGCTGCGCGACGAGCACCGGATGCGGCTCTATAATCTGGCTGAAGCAGCCGCGAAGGCGCCGATGCGCGCCGTCGACAGCTTTCCCCTGCTGTTCAACCGCCCGATCGGCGAACATAATCTGGGTCTCGCGACGGGCGAGGCGCTGGCGCATCTGAAGCGGCTGGAGGTCGAAGGCCGCGTGCGCCGCGAGGATCGGGGCGGCGTGTGGTGGTATCACGGCGTGGCATGAGACGCCGGGCAGATGGCTTGCGTTGGGTTAGATTCAGGCCATTCGTCACCCGGCCTTGATCCGGGATCCACCGCGCACTGACGTCATGGACCCCGGATCAAGTCCGGGGTGACGATAAAGGGGAGGGGCTGCTTCCGGTCGATTAGCGTCGCGCGACCTATCGCGGCCGGTGCATGATCCAGCTGAACGCCATCGCATTGAAGATCGTGTAGAGACCGTACAGCATCAGACCGGTGAACCAGTTCTGCACGCCGATCGCCATCGCGCCGACGAGCAGCAGGAATTCGAAAACATAGGTTATGTGCGGCCCGGCCTTGTCGGCGAGCGGCTTTACCATTTGCTGTACCAGCGGATCGTCGCTTTCCATGAAGGCGCGGTGCATCGCGAAATTGCCGATGCCGGCGCAGAAAATGGCGAGGATCGCGATATACATAGGTTTGCAAATGGGACCAGCGGGGTGGAAATGCCAGCGCCTTTCGGGTTATAGGGACAACCGGACGCGCGCTGGCTCGTACCAATGATCGAACGAGCCCGGCTTTCTGCCCCCAGAGAAGGACGTCTTCGGTGACATCACTCCCCCGCTTCGCGGTTCTCGGCCTGTTAGCCTTCGCGGCCCCCCCGGCCGAGGCGTCGCAGGAACCGGTGACGCCGCCGCAGCCCAATCCCGTGCTCGCCGACCCGGTCCTGGCCAATCCCGTGCCGACCGACCCGATGCTGGCCGATCCGTTGCCTTTGGAGACCGTGCCGCTCCATCCGATGCTGCCCGATGATGTCCGCGCGATGATCGACGCCGCGATGGCGAGCGGCGAGGACGCCGATGTCGAAGCGGTGATCAAGGTCGCCCTGCTGGCCAATCCATACAGCGCCCGGGAAATCGACGCGCTGCTCGCGGAGTATCGGAACAGACACGCGCCGGTGGTTCCGCCCGACCCGGTACGCACCATGCTCGCCGCCGCGATCGCGAGCGGCAAGGATGCCGATGTCGAGGCGGTCGCAAAGCTTGCCAAGGCAACCAACCCCGACGACGCGGCGGAGATCGAAGCGCGGCTGGTAGCCTATCGCGCCGAGCGAAAGCGGCTGAAGGACGAGGCTGCGGCTGCCGCGCGCGCCAAGCTGGCGGCCTCGAAATTCTGGCAGAACTGGAAGGGCGAAGGGCAGATCGGCGCGTCGCAGAGCAGCGGCAACACCGAGTCTGCGGGCCTGAGCGCGGGCGTGGCGCTCGCACGCAAGGGGATCGACTGGACTCACAAGATGCGCGCGCAGGCCGATTATCAGCGGACGAACGGCGAGACATCGGTCGAACGATATCTGGCCGAGGTGGAGCCGCAATACCGGATCAACGACCGCGCCTTTGCCTATGGACTCGGTCGGTGGGAACACGACCGCATCCTCGGGTACGACAGGCGCTGGAACCTGTCGGGCGGGCTGGGGTACAAGGTGATCGACAACAAGAAGATGACGCTGAGCCTGAAAGGCGGCCCGGCGTTTCGCCAGACCGATTTCGTGAACGGCGACAACGATACCGAACTGACCGGGCTGGCGGGCCTCGATTTCGGCTGGCAATTGTCGCCGACGCTGCGGCTGACCCAGGTCGCATCGACGATCATCGGCGAGGCCAACGGGTCCACCAGTTCGCAGACCGCGCTCAATGCCAAGCTGACCGGGGCGCTGTCCGCCCGCATCGCCTATTCGGCGCAGATCGACACGAGCCCGCCGCCGGGGATCGAAAGCGTCGATACGCAGACGCGGTTCACGCTGGTCTACGGCTTCTAGTCAACTCCCGTCGAACGCATCGGCGTTGCCGATCTCCTGACCTTCGGCGAGCAGCCCGATTCCGGGGACATGGTTGAACTCGATACGGATGCCGTCGGGGTCCTCGAACAGGATCGAATAATAGCCCGGCGCCCAGGGTTCTTCCCGCGGTGCATGGACAATATGGATATCGGCGCGTTTTTCCAGAAATGCGCCGATGGCATCGACTGCGGCCCGGTCGCGCATGCGGAAACAGGCGTGGTGCAATCCCGGCGCGCCCTGATCGAAACGCTTGCCGGCATTTTCGGGGCTGCCGGTGCGAATGCCGATCGCGGTGCGCCCGCCGACGCCGTAGAGCATATATTCGCTGTCGAGCACGATCTTGAGATCGAGGTAGCCGAGCATTGCACGCCAGAAGGCGGTCGAACGCTCGAAATCCCCTGCGGTCAGGATGACGTGCGCGACGCCGTTGAGGTCGCTCATTTGATCGCCGCCAGCGTGTAGAGGAACTCGGCGAAACCCATCGTCGAATCGACAAGGCCCGCAACCTTCGGGTTGGTCGAATCGATCAGGAAATATTCGTCGGGGGCATGCGCGCCCGAGCCGTGGCCGATGCCGAAATGACCCGCCGGGATCGAGACCGGCGGCGAGGTGAAGGTCGAACCCGGCCAGCTGCCAGCCATCCGCGGGTTGAGGCTCGTGGCCACGCCGAGCTTCTTGTACGTCGCAAGCTCGGAACGGATGAGAATGCTGTTCTCGTCGACCTCGGTCGGATCATAGCCGCCCGAGACGTTCGCCTCGACATCGGCGAAGCCGTGCTTGTCGAGATGGGCGCGCAGCTTCTTTTCGGCCTCGGCGCGCGTCTGGTTGGGGACAAGACGCAGGTCGAGCTTGGCGACCGCGCGGCCCGGAAGCACGGTCTTGCCGCCGGGACCGGTGTAACCCGCGACAAGGCCCTCGATATTGACCGTCGGTTCCTGCGCGAGGCGGATCAGCGCGTCGTCGTACGACAGATTGTCGATCCAGTGGGTGACGCCGAGCGCGGCCTTCTGCTGGGCTTCATCGCCCGCCTTCGCGGCCTCGCGGATCAGCGTCTTTTCGCGCTCGGTCAGCGGGCGGACATTTTCGAACCAGCCCTCGATCGCGGGCTTGTTGCCATCGGGGGTCACGAGCGTCTGGAGCGCCTGCACGAGTCGCCAAGCGGGCGAATCGACCATCGCCTTCAGGCTCGAATGGACGTCGCCCTTCGGCCCGCGGCCCCATTTCTCGCCGCTCGCGACCAGTTCGAGTTCGATGATCCCCTTCGAACCGAGGTTGACCGTGACATTGCCCGTCTTGCCCTGCGAGGCGAAGGGAATGAAGATGCCGTCGCATTTCTTCAATGCGGCGAGGATGTTCGGCTTGGTCGCGATCTGGCGGAAGTGCGGCGATCCGATCTCCTCCTCGCCTTCGCACACGAGCACGATGTTGACGGGCAGCTTGCGCCCCGCGGCGCGGATCGCGTGGAGCGCGGCGAGAAAGGTCGCTTCAGGACCCTTCTGGTTCACCGCGCCGCGGCCCATGATCGCCTGCCCGAAGCCGGGGCGCTCGACCATCCTGCCTTCGAGCGGCGGTGACGACCATTCGGCGGCGTCGAACTGCTTCACGTCGTACATGAAATAGATGCCGAGCGTGCGCCTGGCGCCGACGTCGATCGTCCCGAACACGCCGGAATGGCCGTCGGTCGGCACGATCTCGACGTTGGTGAAGCCTGCATCCTTTGCGAGCTCGGCCATATAGGCAGCGCCCTCGGGCATGCTGCGGTTCTCGGCGGCGATCGAGGGGAGGGCGATCCAGTCGCGGATGCGTTTGATCGACGCTTCCTTGCCCGCCTCGGCCGCCTTGCGGATATCCGCCATCGATCCCGATTGGGCGAGCAGCGGAAGCGGTTGCATGAAGGCGGCGCCAGCGCCGAGCATCGCGGTGCCGCGGAGCATGTCGCGGCGATTCAGTCGATCGAAGTTACGGAAATCCATCCTGCGTCCCCTGCCTGCATTGTATACGAAGCAATCTGCCGGATCGGCGGCGAAACGCAAGCGCGTGTCAGGGACTTACCGTTACAGGATAGGGCGCGCGTCGATTTCGCGGGCGAGGAAGGCGAGGATTTTCTCGAGATCTTCTGCCGGTTCCGGTTGCGCCCGGAAGGCGGCGAGGCCCGCGAAGATCATCAGCAGCGGAATACCGGCGAAAAAGGTCGCGAACAGACCGGCGCCGGGAATGAAGAGGAAGGCGAGAACCCCGCCGATCACGAACAGCGACAGGAAGCCGACCCACACGTATGGAAAATAACGCGCCTCGGGCGGGGTGCCGAAGGTGCCGGTGATCCGCGTGCCGCCCTTGTATGATTCCATGACCGCGTCGAGCACCGGCTCCATATTCGTCCGTGAATTGCGCTGGCGATAGCGCAGTTTCATATCGCCTTCGCTGCCCTTGCCGAACACGCGCGCCTTTGCGTCCGGCATGGGGTCGTCCATGATCCGCTTGAGCATGCGCGCGATCTGCTGGGGCGAGTGGGGGGCGTAAAGGTCGATGGGTTGCTGGTTCGACATCGTTTCGCCCCCCGTCGTTTACGCGTTTTCCAGCAATCCCTCGTCCGCGATCCGCTTTTGCCACAGCTTCGGCGCGTTGACGTGGACGTTCTGGCCTTCGCTGTCGACCGCGACGGTGACGGGGAAGTCCTTGACCTCGAACTCGTAGATCGCTTCCATGCCGAGGTCGGCGAAGCCGACGACCTTGCTTCCCTTGATGGCGCGCGCGACGAGATAGGCGGCGCCGCCGACCGTCATCAGATAGGCGCTCTTGTGCTTCGCGATCGCCTGCGTCGCGGCGGGGCCGCGTTCGGCCTTGCCGACGCAGGCAAGCAGGCCCTGATCGAGCATCATGTCCATGAACTTGTCCATGCGCGTCGCGGTGGTGGGGCCTGCGGGGCCGACGATTTCCTCGCCGACCGGATCGACCGGGCCGACATAATAGATCACGCGACCCTTGAACTCGACGGGCAGCTCCTCTCCCTTTGCGAGCATGTCGGCGATGCGCTTGTGCGCGGCGTCGCGGCCGGTGAGCATCTTGCCATTGAGGAGGATGCGGTCGCCCTGTTTCCAGCTAGCGACGACCTCGGGGGTCAGGGTGTCGAGGTCGACGCGGATCGCCGCCTTGTCGGGCGCCCAGTCGATCTGCGGGTAATCGGCGAGCACCGGCGGCTCGAGGAAGGCGGGACCGCTGCCGTCGAGCGTCACATGCGCGTGGCGCGTTGCGGCGCAGTTGGGGATCATCGCGACGGGCTTCGACGCGGCGTGCGTCGGCCAGTCGGCGATCTTGACGTCGAGCACGGTTGCGAGCCCGCCGAGGCCTTGCGCGCCGATGCCGAGCGCGTTGACCTTTTCATAAAGCTCGATGCGCAATTCCTCGGTCGGATTGCTCGGGCCGCGCGCGAGCAGTTCGGTCATGTCGATCGGGTCCATCAGCGACTGTTTGGCGAGCAGCATCGCCTTTTCGGCGGTGCCGCCGATGCCGATGCCGAGCATGCCGGGCGGGCACCAGCCGGCGCCCATCTGCGGGACCATTTCGAGCACCCAGTCGACGATCGAGTCCGACGGGTTCATCATCTTGAACTTCGACTTGTTCTCGCTGCCGCCGCCCTTTGCGGCGACGTCGATATGCACCTTCGCACCGGGAACCATCTCGACATTGAGGACCGAGGGCGTGTTGTCCCGGGTATTGACGCGACTGAACGCGGGATCGGCAAGGATCGAGGCGCGGAGCTTGTTTTCGGGGTGGAGATAGGCCTTGCGCACGCCCTCGTCGACGACCTGTTGCAGGCTGCGGGGGCTGTCGAGGCGGCAGTCCATGCCCCACTTGATGAAGACAGTGACGATGCCGGTATCCTGGCAGATCGGGCGGTGCCCCTCGGCGCACATGCGGCTGTTCGACAGGATCTGCGCCATCGCATCCTTCGCGGCGGTTGATACCTCGCGTTCGTAGGCGGCGCCGAGTGCGCGGATATAGTCCATCGGATGGAAATAGCTGATGTACTGGAGCGCGTCGGCGATCGTTTCGATGAGATCGTCTTCGCGAATGATCACGGTGTTCATGTGCAGCCTTTCGCCCTTTTTCGGGATTCGCCGGCTTCCCTAGACCTGCATCGCCGGAGTGGAAAGAGGGGTCAGGTGCGGCGGCGGCCGAAGACGCGGCGGGCCGGCGGAGGGGCCTTCAGCGGATCGGGCCAGACGGCCACCTCGCCGAAATCGACGAGCGGGCGTCCCCGGGCGAACGCCTGCCAGCT
>NZ_DATMST010000138.1:0-90949 GCF_035565275.1 Sphingopyxis sp. | reverse complement strand
GGGATGCGGCGGCTTGTAGAGCGTGCCCGAAACGAAGCAGGGCAGAGTACCCGTTTCAGGGGGAATCTCGGCGTCCACAGCAAGATTCTTGCTGCCATCGGGATTATCCGTCACGGTTCCTTCGAGGTCACCAAAGCAGTTACCAAGAGTAATGGTTTCCACTCTCAGACCCTCGATCGTAAGCACGCCGCCGACGAGGGTGTAATCATGCGGATTGCTGGTAATATCCAGCGCCGCACAGTTCGGTTCGGGCGGACCAATGTTGACCACAGCCTTGCCCGGATAAGCCGGATCGTACAAATCTACAGACGCAGTACAGTTCAAAGCGATTCCCTTAAAGACATCGACCGTACCAGTGTAAGTTCCCGCCTGCGCAGGCGTAACGCCAACAGCGAATGCAGAGCTCATCATTGCCATAGCGGCAAAAGCAGATGTAAATTTCCTCATATTAATATCCTTTCTCATTAAGTTATTGTTAATTGAAAGTATTAATCGTGAATTTTTACATGCGTCTATAAATACATCTCCTCCTTTCAGGAAAATATCCCATACAACAAAAAACTAAAATCTTACAGATCCACTAAATCCGATTATGCGCGGATCCGGAGTAAATACATTTGTTGTAAGACCATTATCATCGCTATTTACGAAATACCCGGTTATAGGGGTCTTCTTGAAAAGATTCTTGATATAAAATTGAAATGCAAGATCAGATTCAGAACGTGCCAGAGTTATCGCAACATTGACGTTATCCCATGCCCGAAGCCTGTCGAACGCAGTATTGTAAACCCGGCCATAACTTTTTGACTGGCGATAATAGTCGCCACGGAATGTCAGTTCCCAATCACCCCCTTCGAGAAAGAAGGTATATTGCGCACCGATATTTGCAGTAAGGCGCGGAGCATTGGGCAGTTCATTGCCGGTCAAATCAGCGTAAAAACCTCGACCGCCATTCGGCGCGCCGCTTGTTGCGCCCTTCCAGGCATCGGGATTGGCGGCATCGTAAGGAGCAATCACGCCCACCTTCGTCGGATCATAGGGCGCCAGCGGATTATAGGTGACGCCGTAGAGCCGCCAGAAATCAGGCCCGTTGGCCCTCCTGTCCGGCTCATAGCTGCCAAGACGATCGGCTCCCGGACAGAGCGCCGAAAGCGCAACAGCCCCCCCGCCCCTCGACAAAATCTGTTCAACCACGGCGACCGGCGCGATGCAGTTCGACGGAACCTGCAACCAGGGGCGCAATACGACCCAGTCGGGATCCCCCTGCGTCCGGTTCATCACGTCGATCGACTGCGATCCCTTGCCCAACCGGGTTCGGAGATAGCCCAGATTGCCATCGACGCGGAAAGCCCGCGAGGGACGCCAAGCCGCCTCGAACTCGAGACCCCAGCTTGTCGCATCGAAATTCTCGTTATAGGCGATGCGGTCGACGATCTGCGACACCTGATAATCTTTATAGTCATAGAAGAATCCGGTCGCGTTCAATGTAAAACGCCCACCATCGAAGCTATTCTTCATGCCGATTTCAAAAGCATTGACATATTCAGGCCTGAAGGTTTGAGGCAGGAATTGAAATTGTACGACGTTCGGATTGAAATCGATGCGGGGAGGATTTGTACCGCCGCCTTTATATCCGCGCGATATCGACGCGTAGATAAGGCTATCGTCGGTGAAGCCCAGATCCGGCTTCCAGTCGAGAACGGCTCGTCCGGTAAAGCGCCCCCATGATTGCACAATGTCATCCATGGCCGGATAACCGCTGTTTACTTTTCCGCCCGTGATATCGCCGATGAAATCAGGCCCAGATGGATTATTTATCCCGCCCCCCAGTAACAACTGGCTGGGAATCTGATCGGCACGTTTCCTGTCCTTCGTATAGCGAGCGCCGAGAGTTAGCTTAAGCTCGTCATTTATATTCCAATACACTTCTCCAAAGCTCGCCCATGATTTGATACGGACGCCATTTTGACTCAGAAAATAATTGTGACCGAGATTGTTCAGACTATCGATAGGATTCGGATCGACATATGGACATTCCCTGCTCTCGTTTCCTAGCTCGCAAGGAAGAAGGTCAATCCCCGGAACACTTCCCGGGCCGATCGGAGGCCTTCTATTATATTGCAGTTGTGCAATAAGCGTGAACATGTTGTTGAAAACGTAATAGTCATCCTGAGACTTGAAATCGAGGTAATTGGCACCGACGAGGAAATTGACCGGACCATCAAAGCTGGACTGAAGGCGGAATTCCTGAGACCATTGCCTGTTTCTGGATCGACTTAGGTCAGCCGAGACCATACGATCGGAACAACCCAGTTGCGGATCGCAGAACACTCCTCCGGGCGTCGGCCCAGGATAAAGCTCGTTATTTATCAGCCTGTTGCCAAGATAGAGATTGGGCTGCGCCGAATCCTCGAATAGCGGCTCGGTAAGAAAACGATTATAATCCTGTGACGAATAGAAGCGGTCACGCGAATATGCCGTCTGCGAAATGAACTGCAGCGTATCCGACGGATCGAACTCCAGATTCAACTGGACGACATCATTCTTTGCGCGAAAAACCGGATCATAGTTTGACGAAATCTCTCGCAAATTTCGTGACTGGGTAACCCCCGCAAGCGGGTCGGTCAGTTTCACCACGTTCAAAACCCGATTGGGCCTGCCCGGCTCTCTGAGCGTGCCGACATTCATGCCCGTGCTCGGATGATAAAGGTAAACCAGCGCCGGACCGTTAGGCGTACCGAACGCTGCATCATCATAGAGCGATCCCGGCAGGCAGCCCTGACCTATGCGCGCGCGAAGCGCAGGATCGGCAATCGTGACGTTACCGATTTTTTCTGCCCCCGGATCGGTGGTACACAATTGCTTGCTCGATCGGGCCCGATTGTCGTCTTCCTCGAAATGCTGCCAGATCACATTGGCGCGAAAACGATCACTGGGCTCCCACGCAAGTGTAGCGCGCGTAGACCACAGGTCGCGGCCATTTATACGGGTCTGAAAAAAACTGTTATAATCATAACCGTCGCGCTTGGTCATGATGCCTGCGACGCGAACCCCCAGCGTATCGCCCAAAGGAACGTTGAGCATGCCACTCAGGCGACGCGTCGAATAATTTCCGACCTCTCCCTTTATTTCGCCGCCGAAGTCCCGTTCGGGAAGCGCGGGAATCATGTTCACCACACCCGCTGTCGCGTTCCGGCCATAAAGCGTGCCTTGAGGGCCACGCAGCACTTCGATGCGCTGCAGATCAAAGAATTCGGCTTCGAACAGGCGATTGCGGACCAGAGGGGTCGAGTTGAAACTCACCGCAACCGCCGGATCGCTGGAAGCTGAAATCGACTGTGTCCCGACCCCGCGGATCGAAAAATTATACATGCTGAAATTGGTCTTGGAGAAGCTGACGTTGGGAACCGCGCGCAGCAGTTCCGATCCACCCTCGATCTTTCGATCATCGAGCGCATCGCCCGACAAGGCCGTCATCGCGATCGGCACGTCGGTGATCTTCTCTTCCTTCCTCTGCGCCGTCACGATGATTTCGTTGCCGTCGCTGATCTCGCTGGCCAATGCCGCAGGCGCAGCCGCGACCGGCGCGGCGCTTGCCGTCTCAACGGGAGCCAGCGCGATCTTTCGCGCCGCGCTGATGACGAAAATCTTTCCGTCGCGACGATAGGTCAGCCCCGTTCCGCGGAGCAGTTCACGGAGCGCTTCCTCGGCTCCCACGCTGTTCCGCAGCGCCTCGCTGCGCTTGCCTCGCACCGCCTTGCCGTCGAAGATGACCTGCACGCCCGACGCGCGCGCGAAGGCGCGTAGCGCAGTGCCAAGATCCTGTGCCGGAATATCGAACTGATGGATCTGGCGCGCTTCAGCCTGCGCCGGCGCCGACATGGCGACGAGCGCACCGAGCGCAAGACTCGACAACAAATAACGACGTTTTGACATACCCTCTCCCTCTATACGAGGGATCGTTATTGCTGCCCCTCCGTCATAAAGACGAATCAGCGGCCTATTTACGCCCCTGATTCTTTTCCTGATCTGTTTTTTCTTCTGTATCTTTCGAATTTGCCGTCTTGATAATGACTTGACCGTCTACTTCGCGCGCGGCGAGCGGATAGAGCGACGTCAGGCCCTTGACGAAACTGTCGGTGTCCCCCGCCTCGAACACGCCATTGACGAGACGGCGGCCGGCGGCGGCATCGCCGATGACGATCGGCGACGCGGCGTAGCGGTTCATCCGCTCGACCGCGTCAGCCAGCGGCATGTCGACGAAATCGACCTGCCCGCCTTCCCAGCCAAGCGAGCGCCCCGCATCGACCGGCAGGATCTCTGCGGCCCCCGACGACAGGCTGGCGACCAGTTCCTGCCCGGGCGAAAGCTGCGTCGTCGCCTGCGTGACCGGTCGGCGCGTCCTGATATGGCGCGCGGCCGCCGCGCGCGGGACGACTGCGACCTGCCCTTCGAAAAGCAGCACGCGAAGCTGGTCCTTCAGCAGCTCGACGCTGAAGCTCGTGCCGATCGCCACCACCGACTGCGTCCCGGCGGTCACGGTGAAGGGCCGGAGCGGATCCTTGGCGACATCGAACTTGGCGCGCCCCCGGTCGAGCACGATCGCGCGCCGCTCGTCGGTGAAGGACACCGACATCTGGCTGGCGGCGTCGAGCGAGACGCTCGACCCGTCGTCGAGCCGGACGATCCGCCGCTCGCCCACGTCGGTGGAATATACGTCCGCCGCCTTGCTCCAGTACCAGGTTCCGATGCCGGCCGTCAGCGCAAAAGCTGCCATCGCCGCGAAAGCGTGGCGGCGCGTCGGGAAGGACATTTCGCCCTGCCGCCGCGCCTTTTCCATCGAGGTCAAAGCCTTGGCGCGAAGCGACAGAAAGCCGGGCATTTCGGCGATGGCGTCGGTTCCGTGCCACACAGCCACCATCTGCTCGAAATGCTGCGCATTCTGCTCGTCGGCGGCCAGCCATGCATCGAAAGCCTGCTGCTCGCTCACGGTCAGCGGCCGATCGGCGATGCGCAGGCACCAGGTGGCCGCCTGCTCCTCGCGTTCGGCACCACGATCATTGTCGTTATGCGGGGCCATCATGTCCGCCGCTCCATCCGGCGGGCAAGAAAGACCAGCGCGCGTGAAATATGCTTGTCGACCGTGCGGAGGTGAAATCCGAAATTGTCGGCGATCGTCTGCTTCGGAATATTCTCTACCCGGTACAATATGAAAATCTGCTGCGTGGGCTCAGGCAGCGCCTGGATCGCTGCCCACAGGACCGAAATGGATTCGCGCGCCGAAACGATCCGGAAAGGATCGAAGCCGTCGATCCCCGCGCTGCCGTCGCTTCTTACCGCGTCCGCGAAATTCCGGCGCACGCGGTCGTGGCGCGACCGATCTGTTACAAGATTGGCGGCAATCCGAAAAATATAGGCAGCACTCGTCTCTTCGCTGTTCCCTTGCGCGTTCAATAGCCGCAAAAAAACCTCCTGAGTCATGTCTTCGGCTTCCGCGAGGCTGGCAACACGGCGGGAGAAAAAGGCGATAAGCGGCGGCCGGAATTTCCGGGTCAACCGCTCCAGTTCGGAGACGGGTTCCGCTGTCACGCCTCTCCCTTTATTTTTTTGCCTCAGACCTAAAACGGTTCTCGGGACGAAATGCGCCCCTTTTTTTGGCAAAAAGGGTTTCTGCAAAACCCATCCTATCGGCACTGCGATCGATTGGTAGCAAGTTCGGTTGCAGAATGGATGCGTTGCTCGTCTTCCTCGAGTGGCATGGTACGGACCTGTCATCCGGCATGCAGGGGACTGCCGCTATCCCCGGAACGCAGGGTCAACCGTTAAGACGCGCATCATCCGCCATGGCGTCATAGGGGTTCATTGCCGGTGCGCCGAAGTAGAAACCCTGCGCCTGCGGGCATCCCTCATCGAGCAGCATCTGGCGCTGAGCCTCCGTCTCTACGCCCTCGGCGACGATCGGCATGTTGAAGCTGCGTCCGAGCCCCACGATCGCACGCACGATCGAGCGCGCAGCCTCGTCATCCGAGATCGACGACACGAAGCTCTTGTCGATCTTGATCTTGTCGAAGGGAAAGGCTTTCAGATTGCTCAGCGACGAATAGCCGGTACCGAAATCGTCCATCGCGATGCGAACGCCCATCGCACGGATTTCGTGCAGCACCTTCAGGGCGCCCTGCCGGTTGCGCATGAACGCCGTCTCGGTGATCTCCAGTTCCAGCCGATGCGCATCCAGCCCCGTTTGCTGAAGGGCGTCGCGAACGACCTGCGGCAGGTTGGGCACCTGGAATTGTACGGTGGAGACATTGACCGCGACCGAAAGGTTGGACGGCCAGCCGGCGGCAACCGCGCACGCCTCGCGCAGCACCCATTCGCCGATCGGAACGATCGCGCCGATCTCCTCGGCGACCGGGATGAAGAAATCAGGCGGGACCTCGCCGCGCTCGGGATGATCCCAGCGCAGCAATGCCTCATAGCCGATAATCGAATTGAACGCGGTCGCCACGAGCGGCTGAAATACCAGCCGAAGCTGGCCGCGCGGAATGGCGTGGCGCAGGTCGTGCTCCAGCATCCGGCGTTCGCGCGCCAGCTCGTCCATCTCCTGATCGAAGAAGGCCGCATTGCCGCGGCCGTTGTTCTTCGCGCGGTAAAGCGCGGTGTCGGCGTTCTGCTGCAGGGTTTCTGCATCCTGCCCGTCCTGCGGATAAAAGGCGACGCCGATGCTCGCCCCGACAGCCATCGGGTCCCGGTTCACGTCCATCTCGCTTGCCAGCGTATGCAGGATACGATTGGCAAGCTTGCGCGCGTCGTCGGCGCTCGACGCACCACGCTGGATGACGAGAAACTCGTCGCCGCCGATGCGCGCGACCAGGTCATCGCCGCGCATCGAGGATTCGAGAATGGCGGCGACACGGCGCAATATGTCGTCGCCGGCGCCATGACCGAAGATGTCGTTGACCGCCTTGAAGCGGTCGAGATCGAGCGCGAGAAGCGCAAAGGGCTCATCCGCATCGATCGCCTTGTCCAGCGCGCGCATGAAATGAGAACGGTTGGCAAGATTGGTGAGCGGATCGTGGGATGCCATATGCTCGATCTCCCGCTGCGCGCGCTTGCGGTCCGACAAGTCGCGAACGGCAAGGACGTCACAGCTCCGGCCGCGATATTCGATGGCATGCGCCGTCACTTCGAAAATCTGGTCGTCGTCGGCGCAGCCCCGGACGCGCGCTTCGGTCGAGTGCCCGTCGGCCAGTTCGAACGCGCGGCCTTCGGCGGTGAGCAACCAGTCCGAAGGCGCGCTGCCGATCAGGGCGCCGCCGCTGACGCCGATCAGTTTGCCCAGCCGCTTGTTTACCTCGATGATCCGTCCCTCGCTGACGATCGCTATCCCTTCGAGCGTCGCATCCGCCAGCCCCAGCGCATCGGTCAGCCAGCGATCGATGAAAGTCCCGGCGACGGCGAGCGCGATCAGCACCAGCGTCGCGAGCACGACGGCGGTTACCAACCACTGGCGACTCATTGCGGCCGCGCCGTCGGTCGCCTGCGTGGGATCGGGCACCAGCGTCGTCACGGACATGACGGTGAAATGGAGAACGACGATCGACAACACCGCGGGCACCGCCGGCAACAGGATCTTGCGCCAGCCATCGGTCGCCGCGAAGGTGAGGAAGGCGCCGGCGAACAGAAGCGCGGACAGAAGCAACGCAGCAACGATCGGCAAAGGCTCGAAAGTCAGACGCACCGGCGCCACGATCGAAGCGATGCCGGTAAAATGCATCGCCGCGATGCCCAGCGCGGCGCCGACGCCCGCCAGCAGGCAGCGACCCGGGCGGGGTGAGCGTCCCAGCCAGCCGATCACTCCCCAGAAGACCGCGATCGCTATGGCCACTGACAGAAGGGTGAGCCCGATATCGAAGCTGATCGGCATGCCGCCGTCATAGGCGAGCATGGCGATGAAATGGGTCGCCCAGACGGCCATACCCTCGGCAATGGCGGCGACGAGCAACCAATGCCCGCGCCGCGCCTGGACACAGGAGGCGGCGCGCCGGAGAAGAATGAAAAGTCCGATATTTCCGAGGAGGCAAACCAGCGCCGCAACCAGAACGAACCGATAGTCATGCTGCTGCATGACGCACTCGAGCACCCTGAACATCAGGTGATTCCCCCTGTATCCTGGTCCCTCGAAACCTGGTTAGGCCGGAATGGTAAATTTTGTTGTTCATGAACCGCGGGCCGGCACATTCGCGGTCTTGCGACGCTCTCGTAGCGGACGAGCCTTCTAGACCATCAACCGCAAGAGATCGGGGATCGTCGCGGTCGCGAAACCGATCGCGCTGTCCGAAATGCCATAGGGGATGAAAAGCTCCCCGCCGACCTTCAACGCGCCGCAGGTATAGACGACGTTGGGAACATAGCCTTCCCGGTCGCTTTCGGCGGCCGAAAGGATCGGGCAGGCCGTCCGGCCGAGCACGCGCGAGGGGTCGTCGCGGTCGAGCAGCGCCGCACCCAGACTGTATTTTCGCATCGCCCCGACGCCGTGGGTCAGCAAGATCCATCCCTCGTCGCATTCGATCGGGCTGCCGCAATTCCCCATCTGGACGAATTCCCAAGGGAAGGCGGGACCAAGCAAGGGCGTGCCCTCGCTATCCCAGTCGGTAAGCGTGTCCGAGGACAAGAGAGTGACATTCTTGCCATCCTGACGGCCGATCATCAGAAAACGTCCACCGATCTTGCGCGGAAAAAGCGCCATGCCCTTGTTGCGCGCCGCACGGCCCGAGAGCGGCTCAAGGCAGAAGCTCGCGAAGTCCTTGGTCCGTAGCAGCTCGGAACGGATGGAGTGACCCGAATACGCCGTATAGGTTCCGAGATACTCCCTGCTGTCGTCGTCGTGTGTGAACTGGACGAGCCGCAAGTCTTCGAGCCCGTTACGCTGCGCCTCGGTCACCGGGAACAGCACGCTGTTCGAAATCGGGCTGCCGGGCTGGCGATGCACCATCGTCGCGCCTTCGGGTCCAAGATCGTGCCGGTCGTCGGGCACCCCGGCCATGGCTGGCCCCGACTGGGGCCACAGCCGGAAATCGCCGTCGGGGCCGATGATCCCCTCGCGGAAGGCGACCGAACTGATATGCCCCTCCCCCACCGCGCGCATCGACATGACGAAACGTTGCTGCCGGTGGCCAAGCCCGCTCTGGTCGGGGTGCGGCACGATGCTGGGGTTCATCAGCGCAGCAGCGGCATAGCTGTATTCATGGCAGAAATAGGCACCGATCAGCCGCCGTTTGACCGGCGACACCGCGGTTTCGTCGAGTTCCAGATCTTCGGCGATCTCTGCAAAACGATCGTCGAAAATACGCCCGATCTGCCAGTGCCGTTCCGAAAAATCCTTCCAGACCGCGTCGAGCTCCAGCCCGGCCTCATCCTCGTCGAGGCGCAGGATATCCCGGACCAGCAACACGGTCCGCGACGTCTCCGACACGCTTTCCTGCCATGCGAGGTGAAACGGCCGCAGGACTACCCGTGATGGGTCAGCGATCAGCTTTTCCCGCAGGATACGCAGCGGTGATTGCTCTGGTCTGCAGTTCAGCATGGGCGATTTCTACATCCTCTCTGGCGCCCCCCGGAGCAGAATAGGGGCTCCATCACGCGATAGGCAAGGCGGAATGCCAGCGTCGATTGTTCGACGGTTCAAGTTGACGCTTTGCGGGATCAGCCCGTCGCAACAGCACTTCGTCGGGATGGCGCAACCGGTCCGCGGCCACCTCGGCATCGAGGCGGCGCATCCGAACAGGCCCGGTCGACGCTCGGCAAATTCCATCATCGCCCGCCGGGCGGCGAGAGTTGGTGCGACGTCATCCTGCGCGCGCGGTCGCTGATCGACACGGTCTCGCTTCATTATGCGGTCGCCGCGTGATGATCGTGGCGCACCAGATGGTCGTACTATGCCTTCGCACGATCATCGAGAATCCGGGGGAAAAGGAAATTCTCGCGATCGACAGGAAGGCCGACGTCGCCAATTGCGCGATTCCCGAATATCGTTTCCACCCCGAAGTCGGCTGCGATGGCACGCTGGTTCTCTCGCGCTACAATGTGACTACGCCTTGGCCTTTCGGTCAGCGATCGGGCGACGTCCTCGCCGGATTGATCGCGGGGCTCGGCGCGCAAGGCCTTTCGCCGCTTGCAGCCAGTGCATGGGGCATATGACTCCACGGCGAGGCGGGGCGTTCTAGCGTAGCCGGCGCGGCCCTGCCTCATGCGACCCATTGCCGCGCATCCTTGTGCCAGTCCTCTATCGATTTTTCGGGATAGAGATCGAACGTCGCGTCGTCGGGCCCGATATCGGGCACGACCCACGAGGCCTTGTATTTGAGCATCAGATGCACGCGCGATGGCGCGACGGGAAGTTCGGTATCGATCGCGCTGGCGAAAGGATGAATCAGATCGGGCCACGACGGATCAAAGAGCCACAGCCCCGATCCGCATCGGGTGCAGAAACGGCGCTCGCCGCTGGATAATTCGCACGACGCGTGCTCGTCATCCTCGATCCGGGCACGGTACAAGCCCAGCGTGCTACCGCCTTCGACCCGCAGGGAAGACGTCACCGCCGCAAGATTGATCGCGTAGCCGCCACCGCCTTGCTGCTTGCGGCAGATCGAGCAGTAGCAAAGCTGATATGGCACCGGTGTGTGGCTACTGACAGAGAAACGGACTCTGGCGCATCGACACGATCCTTCAAGAAGAACGGGCACGTCTGAAACTCCCGCGCTGGAATTTAACCCTCGATCACAATGCGGACGGTCAGGCGATGCTCGCCCCCGTCATCGACCAGATCAATGCGGATGCCTTTCTCGCGGATTATCATATCGGGATCATCGCTGATCAGGCTGCCGCCATAACGAACCGCTTCGCGCCGCGCGGCGTCGATATCGGGAAGGTCCATGCCATCCTCGTCCCGGTGCGGCGATCCGTTCGTCGTATGGAAGAAATAGTGCGGCATTTCACTCTCCAGACCTTGTCGCGCCGACCATTGCTCAAACCCCCGAGAAATTGCTTCGATGCAGATAAGTTGACGAAAAACTTGATATTTGTGCCAACTTCGGAAAGTTGAGGATCGTCAGCGAACGCGACGGCCTGCCGATCGCGCCGACCTGTTCCAGCTGCCGCAGCATCCGGTTGATATGGACCGGCGTGAGGCCGAGAAGATCGGCCAGCTGTTCCTGCGTCAACGGAACCTCGAAGTTTCCGGTGTGCTCGATCGCGATCTCGTTCACGCGGTCGTGGAGTTCGCAGAGCAAATGCGCGAGACGCGCGAGCGCATTGCGGCGACCGATGTTGAGCAGCCACTCACGGCTGATCGACGCCTCGATCAATATATCGACCAGTACGGCGCGCGCGATGCCCCCGCGGGTGACGGTCAACTCTTCGATCGCCTTCAGCGGAACCAGCGCAAGAGAGGCGGGCGTCAGCGCGCGAACGTCATGGTCGGCGATGTGCAGGAAGATCGACTGGAAATCGAGCGCGTCACCCGGCATCTTGAGCGCAACGATCTGGCGACCACCGTCCGCCGCCACCTTTTGCCGATAGACGAAACCCGACAGCAGGACCGGGCATATTTCGGCCCGGTCGCCCTCGCGCAAAATCGAATCGCCGGTTTCGACGCGTTTTATGCTGTGCGGAAGCGCGGCAATCGCCTGCTGGTCGGATGTGGACAGGCGGCTGTGATTGAGCAGCTTCCTGATCAGGATGCTGAGCGGACCGTGCCCCATGCGCTTGGCATGTTCGTCCATCCAGTGAGTTGAAGGCATAGCGTCGCGTAGCATCCTGTCGTCATTTGCCGCCCGCCTCCTTCAAACGAGGAACAGACAGCGCGGTTCCACAGCAAGCGCTTACGGTTGCGCCGCCGGCATCAATTCGGATGTCGAATGGAGCTGCCAGAGATTGAACGTCGTCTTCGTCATGCGGGCGAGGACCCGCTCACCCTCCCACAACGTCACATTGATGCCGTCGGTCTCGTTTCGCGCGATCTGGAAGGCATGATCAGGCCCCTCGGCCTGAAAGTCGATACGCCTCGGTTGAACCGAGCCGACATCGTCGATAATCAGATAAAAGGCACGCATGGCCACTCCTCCTGTCGGGAGCGCGCGCCACCGGGCCCTCGGCGTTTTATCGATCGGCCGGCCGCAAGAAACGGGACTGCGGCATTATGCTGAACCACGAGAAGCCGATCTGGTGGAACCGCAGTCGTCAGAGCGATACTACACGAGTCCCGCGTGACCGCTCTAACATAGATCAGCCGCGAAATGGTTTGGGATCGATCCCGTGCCGCTGCATCTTGTCATACAGTGTCTTTCGCGGAATGCCGAGCCGCGCCATGGTTTCGGCGATATTGCCCTGCGTTTGCGTAAGGGTATCGTTGATGATCGTCGCCTCGAAGCGGCCAACCCGCTCGGCCAGCGAGGCATCGGCCGGCATCGACGACAGGCCGGGATCCGACGGCAGGTCGAGCACGACGCTGTAAGCGAAATTCTTGAGTTCGCGAACATTGCCCGGCCAGTCGTGCTCGACGAGATGGCGGCGCACGCCGTCGCCGATCTGGAAAGCCTTCAGTCCCATCTTTGCCGCCGCTTCGTCGAGGAAATAGGCAAAAGTCTGCGGAATGTCGCCGCGGCGCTCGCGTAGCGGCGGAATGCGCAATTTCACGACATGGAGGCGGTAATAGAGGTCCTCGCGAAACGCACCCGCGCGCACCGCATCCATCAGATCGGTCTTGGTCGCGGCCACGACGCGCAGGTCAACGGGCTCGGGCGCGCTTGCGCCGATCGGCTGGACCTCGCGTTCCTCGATCACGCGCAGCAGCTTTGCCTGCACTGCGCCGTGCATCGTATCGATCTCGTCGAGGAAGAGCGTGCCGCGATGCGCGCTGCGGATACGCCCGGCCTGCCCGAGCTTGCCGGTCGCACGGTCGAGAAGGTCGCTGCCGAACAGCTCCGCCTCGGCAAGTTCCTGCGGCAGCGCGGCGCAATTGACCGCAACGAGCGACGCCGCGCTGCGCCGGCTCTGGCGGTGAAGCATGTGCGCGACGAGTTCCTTGCCCGTCCCCGTCTCGCCCTCGATCAGCACATCGATATCAGCCTGCGCAAGTTGCGCGATCGTCTCGCGAAGCCGCAGCATCGCGGAGCTTTCGCCGATGAGCGGGCTGTCGATCGCCGCTGCCGCGGCGGTCAGCCGGCGATTGTCGAGGATCAGCGCGCGGTGTGCGAGCGCCCGGCGCGCGACACCAACCAGATGATCCGAAGCGAAGGGCTTGGCGAGAAAGTCGAACGCGCCGTCGTGCAGCGCGCGAACCGCCATCGCGACGTCGGCGTGACCGGTGATCAGGATAACGGGAATACCGGGGTCGATCGCATGGATTGCCGCGCGCAGTTCGAGTCCGTCCATTCCAGGCATGCGGATGTCGGTGACGACAATACCCGGAAAGTCGGCGGAGATGCGGCGAAGGACACCGCTGGCTTCGGAGAAGGTTTCGACCGCAAGCCCCGCGAGGTCGAGCGTCTGGGCATTCGCCTCGCGCAGCACCGCATCGTCATCGACGAAAAAGATCGTCTGGTCGCCGGTGAAAAAGCTCATGCCGGCCTCAATGTCAGGCGAAACCCCGCACCACCAAGCGGCGATGCAACAAGCGACAGCGAACCTCCGAATTCGCCCATGATGTCGCTGGCGATCGCGAGCCCGAGGCCAAGCCCGTCGGGGCGGCCCGTGACGAAGGGTGTGAAAAGCTGGGGCAAGAGTTCGGCAGGAACCCCCGGCCCGTTATCGCAGACATCGATATGAACCGGATCGCTGCCATGGGCGCGGAGCTGGATGCGGGGATCCGCGACCTCCTGCACCGCCTCGGCGGCATTTTGCAGCAGGTTGACGAGCACCTGTTCGAGCCGCACGCGATCGGCATGAACGGTGACGCCGGGCACCTCGATCGCGATGTCCAGCGCAACGCCCTGCGCGCGAAGGCGATCGCCGATCAGAAGGTTGGTACCATCGATTGCCGATCCGAGGGGCACGGACCCGAGCGGAGTTGGTTTCCGCCGCGCGAAGTTGCGCAGTTCGTTGGTGATCGCACCGACACGCGCGGTAAGCTCCACGATAGTATCGAGATTGCCGCGCGCCTTGTCGGGCTGTTCGCGTTCGAGATACCGCAGGCTGTTTTCGGCGAAGGTACGGATCGCGGCAAGCGGCTGATTGATCTCGTGCGCAACACCGGTGGTAATCTGGCCGATCGAGCCGAGCCGGTTAGCCTGCGCCAGATCCTCGCGCGCGGCGCGATAACGGCGGTCGGTTTCGGCCTGACGCTCGGCCGCCTGCTGCAACCCGGCATTGGCGTCGCGCAAATCCTGCGTCCGCGCGGCGACTTCGCGTTCGAGCGCCTCGTGCGCCGACTGCCGCAGCACCTGCCGTTCGACGAGACGCAAAAGCGCGAGGATCGTCGCGCCGACGAGGATCAGCAAGACCAGAAAGAGGACGCGCGCGGTCGCATGTGCGCTGTCGCGCGCAGGCTGCGCCGGCTGCAGGACGTGCAGTTCGCTGCCGGGAAGCGACACGCGCTGGACCGCCTGGCGGTACAGCCGGTCGGGACCTGTGGCCACGACGCGGAGATCGCCGTCGGTCGCTCCCGTTGTCAGCGGCGCAAGCGCCGCGTCACCATAGCTGCGCGTCCCGCGAAGGCGTTGCTGCGCGGCATTCGAGATCGGCCCGAACGACCGGAAGCGCCACGCAGGCTGGCTCGTCATGATCACGATCCCCGCATCGTCGGTCACCAAGGTCGCGGCCGGCGAATCGGCCCATTTCGCTTCGAGCTTGTCGAACTCGACCTTGACGACGATCACCCCGAGCGGCCGGTCCGCGACATCGACGCGGCGCGCAAGGTAAAGCCCCGGCCGCCCGCTGACGGTGCCGAGTGCGAAGAGCTCCGCCTGTCCGCGCTGCATCGCATCGCGGAAATAGGGGCGGAAGCGGTAATCTTCGCCGACGAAGCTCGTGTCGACACGCCAGTTGCTCGCTGCGATCGTCTTGCCGTCACCACCGATGACATAGATGACCGCGGCATCGGTGCGCGCCGCGAGCTGTTCGAGTTCCCGGTCGAGACGACGGGACGCCTCCGCGCTTTTATCGGCAAGCGCGAGGCGGACGTCGGGGAATTCGGCGAGGACGCGTGGAAGCAGGCGGAATTTCTGCAGTTCGCTTTCGAGCAGGCTCGCATGGGCTCGCGCGTTCTGCCGCGCGTCGAGATCGGCGCCTGCACGCGCATGCCCGGTCGCCCATCCCGACAAGCCAAGCGCGGCGATGAGGAGAATCAAGCCCCCGACGATCGTCGCATCAAGCAGTCGCCGCCGGTCGGTGCGGTGCTGGACAATCTGCGAATCGACGGAACGTAGCATGTGCGAAATATCGCACATTATCGAAGCATTGCATGCGGAATTTCGCACAGAATATGTCATCGCCAGAACCCGGGCTAATAATAACATATATTTATCAATAATATAGCGTGAAACCTCGTTAATTTGACCGCCGATCCCGGCCTCTTCTATTTTCTGCCCAAGGCCAATCGACGGCCATGCAACGCGTTGAACCGGACGCCGGATAAAGGGAGAGGGCTGGTGGCAGCCACGATCGATATGAACGCGGCACACACGCCGGCAAAGCCACGGCCATGGTGGTCGCACCTCTATGTGCAGGTCCTCGCAGCGATCCTCGGCGGCGTCCTGCTCGGCCATTTCTGGCCCGAAGCCGGCGTCAAGCTGCAGCCGCTCGGCAAGGCCTTCATCGACCTCGTAAAGATGATCATCGCGCCGGTGATCTTCCTGACCGTCTCGACCGGCATTGCGTCGGTCGGCGAAGGCAAGGCGCTCGGACGCCTGACCGCGAAAACCTTCGCCTATTTCCTCTTCTTTTCAACGCTCGCGCTGATCATCGGGCTCATCGTCGCCAATGTGATACAACCGGGCGCCGGGATGAATATCGACCCGCGCACGCTCGATCCCGGCGCGGTCGCCAAGATTGCCGAATATGATGCGAAGGCACATGACACGTCGCTGGTCGGCTTCCTGCTGGCGATCATTCCCACGACCTTCGTCTCCGCGCTGACGTCGGGGTCGATCCTGCAGGCCTTGTTCGCGGCGATCCTTTTCGGTGTGGCCTTGTCGCACACGGGCGCCGCTGGTGCGCAGGTGCTCGGGATGCTCGAAAAGCTTTCAAGCGTCTTCTTCTATCTCGTCGGGATGCTGATGCGCCTCGCCCCCGTCGGTGCCTTCGGTGCGATGGCCTTCACCATCGGTGAATATGGCGTCGAATCGCTCGTCAATCTGGGCGCGCTGATCGCGACCTTCTATCTCACCTCGATCCTCTTCGTGGTGGTCGTCCTCGGCACGATGGCGCGGCTGTGCGGCTTTTCGATCTTCCGGCTAATCGCCTATCTAAAGGCCGAACTGCTGCTCGTCCTCGGAACATCCTCGTCCGAGGCGGCATTGCCCAGCCTGATGGAAAAGCTCGAAAGAGCGGGCTGTGCCAAGCCGGTGGTCGGCATGGTCGTCCCGACCGGCTACAGCTTCAACCTCGACGGCACGAACATCTACATGACGCTGGCGGCGCTGTTCGTCGCGCAGGCGACGGGCGTCGACCTCAGCCTTGGCGACCAGATTGCGTTGCTGCTCGTTGCGATGGTGAGTTCGAAAGGCGCCGCCGGCGTCACGGGCGCGGGCTTCATAACACTCGCGGCGACGCTGACCGCGGTGCCCACCGTACCCGTCGCGGGCCTCGCGCTGATCCTCGGCATCGATCGCTTCATGAGCGAGTGCCGCGCGCTCACCAATTTCATCGGCAACGCGCTCGCCGCGATCGTCGTCGCGATATGGGAAAAGGCGCTCGACCGGGACGCGCTCGACCGCGCTCTCGCCGGCAAGCCCCCGAGGGAGCTCGCTGCACCGCCAATCGAACAGGACATGGATTGAGCCCGGCACGCCGGCCGATGGACAGAACAGACAAGACATGGGGAGTGAGACAATGATTTCGACGAAAGCCCGCTGGGCTCGACACAGCAGCCGTGCCGTACTGGCCCTCGCCGGGATGGGCGCCTTGACCACACCGCTCGCCGCGCAGGAAGCGCCAGCGGAAACCGCCGCCGCAGCACCGGGCGAAGATGCCATCGTCGTGACCGGCAGCCGCATCGCGCGCGAAACCTACGACACGCCCACGCCGGTAATCGGGGTTTCGTCCGAAGATCTGGTCGAATCAGGCGACAGCGAACTCAGCGAGACGCTCGCCGACCTGCCTCAACTGTCGTCGACCACCAATGATTCGACGGTCACCGGAAACACGCAGAATTCGGGGCTCAGCTCGATCGAGCTCCGCAATCTCGGCGCGAACCGCACGCTCGTCCTTGTCGATGGTCGCCGGACGGTGTCGAATTCGGGGATCAGCAATCTCGTCAGCCTGTCGACGATCCCCAGCGATTTCATCGACCGGGTCGAGATCATCACCGGCGGCGCGTCGTCGGTCTATGGATCGGACGCAGTGGCGGGTGTGGTCAACATCATCACCAAGAAAAACGAACGCGGGCTGACGCTGCGTGCGCGCACCGGCATCACCTCGCAGGGCGACGGACAGGAACTCACGCTCGGCGCGACCTGGGGCACGCGTTTCGCCGACGATCGCGGTTACTTTCTCGTCAGCGGCACCTACGACCGCGACTGGGGCATCCGCGCCGTCGACCGCGAATGGGCGGTGCGGCCCGTAGCCTATGGCTATGATTTCGAAAACGGCATCAACCAGTTCGAGGGTGTCTATCTGAATGCCGACGGCGCGCCGACCAGCGGCTCGCGACCCGCCTCCGAATTCCCGCCGCTCGCGATGAGCGATCTCAGTTCCTTCATTCCCGGCGGGGTCTTTTCAGGCGCGAACTCGTCGCGCGACCGCTTCTATCGAAACGGCGTACTCGTGCCGCTCGGTCCCGATGTGCAGACCGGGCGCCCCGTCCCCATCGGCACGACCGACAACGGCAACACCGGATACTTTCTGCCGAACCGCGACGGGTACAACCAGCGCACCGGCCGTTCGCTGATCCTGCCGCGCACGCGCTATCTCGCCGCAGCCAAGCTCGACTATGAATTTTCCGATGCCCTCGAGGGCTTTGCACAAATTCAATATTCGCGCATTGAATCGGGCGAAACGCGCGAGGCGATCGGGATCGGCTGGGATTCGACCTTCCCGGTCACCGACCCGCTCACCGGCGTCACGAGCGAGACTGAATATGGCAAGATCCCGTGCCGCCGCGCTCCCGGACCGTGCAATCCCTTCGTGCCGCCCGAATTGCGCGGCAACGAAACGCCGTCGACCGGTGCCGGCATCGCATGGGACCGCCGCTTCGACGAAGTCGGCGGGCAGATCACCGAAAACAAGCGCGAAACGATCCGTAGCTGGGTCGGCCTGCGCGGCAAGATTTCGGACAGCTGGAACTGGGAAGCCAGCTTCGGTTACGGCCAGTACAAGCAGGACCAGTGGCGCCGGAACGAAATCAACGGCCTCAACCTGATCCAGGCGCTCAATTCCGAGATGGGCCCTGACGGCCCCCGCTGCGTCGACGCCGATGCCCGCGCCGCGGGCTGTGTCGCAATCGACCTGTTCGGCGAGGGATCGATAACCCCGGACATGGCGAACTGGATCCGTGCCGATCTCCATCAGGATCTGACGATCCGCCAATATACCGGCCAGGCCTTCGTCACCGGTGAGTTGTTTCAGCTTCCGGCCGGACCGGTCGGAGCCGCCTTCGGTATCGACTATCGCAAGGACAGCCAGCAGCTTAGCGGCGACATCCTGTCGCAGACCGGCGGCACGACGGGCAACGCCGTACCCAATTTCGGCGGCTCGATCCGCGCGCTCGAAGGATATGGCGAAGTCAGCGTGCCACTGCTCCGCGATGCGCCCGGCGCCTATCTGCTCAGCGTCGATGCCTCGGCGCGCGTTGCCGATTACAGCATCGACAATGTCGGCACCGTGTTCAGCTGGCGCGGCGGGGTCCAATATACACCGATCCCCGATATCCGTTTCCGCGCCCAGTTCGCGCGGGCCCAGCGTGCGCCCGACATCGCCGAGCTCTATTCACCTCCGCGCGGCAATTTCGAGGCGGCGAACGACCTGTGCGACGGCGTGACCCCGACGACCGCGGGGCGCATCGCCGCCGGCTGCCGCCTCGCCCCCGGCATCCAGGCGCTGTTCGCGCAACAGGCGGCCGACGGCGCAACCCAGCGCTATACGCAGGCGGGTAACAGCCTTTACAGCCCCAACGGCGGCAACCTCGACCTCAAGGAAGAAACCGCCGACACGCTGACGCTCGGCGCCGTCCTCGCGCCGCGCTTCGTGCCCGGGCTCACGATCGCGGTCGATTATTACGACATCCGCATCAAGGACGCGATCGACGCCTATTCGAACCGCGACATCCAGCTGCAATGCTACGATACCGACGTGTCGCAGGCGGATAATCCCTTCTGCGCCGATATCACCCGCAACGCCAACAACGGGCAGATCGTCGAACTGGTGCAGCGGCAGGTCAATCTCGCGCGCTTCGACACCCAAGGGATCGATGTCGCCTTCAACTATCGCTTCCGCCTTGACGATGCGCTCGGCATTCCCGGCCGCTTCGACCTGCGCTACGACGGAACGCATGTGCTGAAGCAGAAGGTCCAGTTCCAGGGGATCGACGGCACCGTCACCAACGACCTCGCCGGCGACCTTGCCGAGGGCAGCTTCAAATATCGCGCGCGCGGTTCGCTGAGCTGGCGCCTCGACAATTTCCGCATCCGCTGGACCACGACCTATTACGGCAAGATCAACGACAGCAATTCGCTGCGCGATCAATATGCCGCTCTCCTCGAAACCAATCCGAATGCCGAGGTACCGATCTTCCTCAACATCGGCGACGTGTGGGAACATGACCTGTTCCTGTCGTTCGACCTCGATACAGGGGGCAAGGAATTCCGCCTCTACGGCGGGGTGAACAATCTGTTCAATTCGATCAGTCCCTTCCTGCCGAGCGGAACCGAGAGCGGGCGATTGACCAACCAGAACGGTGTCTATGATATTGCCGGTCGCCGCTTCTATGTCGGCGCGACGGTGAAATTCTGATGCGGTCGATGAAATCACGAGCTTCGGGTCGCCTATCCACTGGGCTCCTGAAGGCCATGTCGGGAGCGGTGCTGATGATGCTGGCAGGGTGCGCGCCCGGCCAGGCCGTTGCCAGCACCGCCCCGCATGGTGAAACCGCGCTGCAAAAGAAACTTTTCGAGGCAGGCGTACAGCGGTTCATCTTCGACGGGTGGGCCGGTCCGGCCTTTCCCGTCTGGACCTATCGTTCCGCCGACACCCCCGCCGACGCGCCGATCCTGTTCGTCTTTCACGGGGTACAGCGCGACGCCGACAAATATATCGGCGAGTGGATCGACCTCGCGCGTGCGCGAAAGATCGTGCTGATCGTCCCCGAATATGACCGCAAGGCCTTTCCCGGGGTCGCCGCCTACAGCCATGGCTGGTTCACCGAAAAAGACGGCAGCGCGCGCGCGCCCGAAAAATGGTCCTTCGCAACCGTCGAGCCGATTTTCGCCGAGGTCCGCAAGCGCGAGAAGCTGACCGCCGAGACCTATGCACTCTACGGCCATTCTGGTGGCGCACAGTTCGTCCATCGTTACGTCCTCGCAGGCGGCGGTCCGCACCTTGCGCGCGCGGTGTCGGCGAATGCCGGTTCCTATGCGATGACCGATCCCGCCATACGCTGGCCGTTCGGGATTGCCGGCCTTCCACCCGGTCTCTGGAATCCGGCCAAGGCCTTTGCGCTTCCGATGACGGTGCTGCTCGGCACCGACGACATCGATCCCGATTATCCGAGCCTTCCCCGCCAGCCCGAAGCAATGGCGCAGGGTCCCTTTCGCCTGGCGCGCGGCGAGGCTTTTTACGCGCGCGCGCGCTCCCGCGCCTTAGCCGACAAGGTGCCGTTCAACTGGGGTTGCACACTCGTCCCGCGTGTCGGGCACGACAACGGGGGGATGGCGCCAGTGGCCATCCGTATCCTGTTCGGCGACGCGAGACCTCAGCCCGGCGCAGATTGCAGCCCCCTCCCCTAAGAGCTCTTGGGAATGAGCTGAAAAAGCTGTAGATTGCCTGCCATGCCGAGGAGATGAAGCATGGCGGGTGGTCTCGCAATTGTGCTGAGCGGTGGCGGCGCCAAGGGCGCGTTCCAGGTCGGTGTCGTCCACGAGCTGGTGGTCAATCGCGGGGTCCGGATCGATATCGTCGCGGGCGTTTCGACCGGTGCGATCCAGGCGCTCGGCGTCGCGCAGGACGATGTACCGGGGCTGCTCGATGCGTGGCTCGGCATCCGGGGCAACAGCTCGATCTACAAGGAACGTCCGCTCGGCGTCGTCGGCGGTATCCTCGGCGAGGATGCGATCTACGATGCCGCGCCGCTGAAGAAGCTGCTCAAGGGGTTTGCCGATGACGCAAAGCTCGCTGCGAGCCGGCGCAAGCTGCTGCTCGGCGTCGTCAATCTCGGCACGGGCACCTATCGCAACATCGACGAGAGCGTGCCCGGAATTCACAACTGGGTTTACGCAAGCTGCGCGATGCCGCTGTTCTTCGACCCTTTGAAGACGCGGGCGAGCGACGGGACCGAAGAACAATGGGTCGACGGCGGCGTGCGCGACGTGACCCCGCTCAGCGCCGCGCTCGAGATGAACCCGCGCGGTGTGATCGCGGTCCGCGCATCGCCGGCACCGCAGCCGGGACCCGTTCGCACCTTCGGCAACCTGATCAAGATCGGGCTCCGCGCGGTCGATATCCTTCAGTCGGAGGTCTCTGCCAACGACCTTGCCGGCGCCGCGCTGATCAACGATCTGATCGCGGCGCGCGAGGCGCAGCTCCGCGCGCTCCAGTCGGAAGGCATCGGCGGAGCGCAGGCAGCGCGCATCCTCCGCCCGCTCGACGTCCAGATATCGCGCTACCGCTTCGCGCCGATCCGGATCATCGAGCCCGAGGAGGAATATTCCGAAACGCTCGACTTCGATCCCGCGAAGATACGCAAGGCCATCGACGCGGGGCGGCGAGCGGTCGAGCGGGAATGGGACGCACTCGAACCGCTGCTCAGTTGATCAGTCGGTGGTGATCTCGATCTCGCGGACCTGCCTTATGTCCTCCGACGAGGAGCCCGCCATGATCTTGTAGCGGCCCGGCACGATGCGCCATCGGCCGCTCTCCGCATCGAACCGCGAAAAGGCGCGCGGGTCGAGCGCGACGGTGACGGTCCGGCGTGCCTTTGCGGCAAGATCGACCTTGGCAAAGCCGCGCAGCGCAATCGGCGCTTCGCCGGGCGCGGGCGCGAGAGGCGCGACGTAAAACTGCACCACTTCCTTGCCGGCACGCTTGCCCTCGTTGCGAAGGGTGAGCTTTACCGGGACCGCTACGCCGCCCTTGACGCGCGTGGGTGCCGACAGCGCCGAATAACCGAAGCTCGTGTAGCTGAGCCCATGGCCGAAGGCGAACAGCGGCTTGATGCCCTTCGCGACATAACCGCGGTAGCCAACGAGCAAGCCTTCGGAATAGGGCGTCTTGGCGCCTTTGAGGTTGATCGTGTCATCCTCGGTCCGCACCGGAAAGGTCACGGGCAGCTTGCCCGACGGGTTGACCTTGCCGGTCAGCACATTGGCGAGCGCCGCCGCGCCGCCCTCGCCCGGCAGCCACATGTCGACAATTGCCGGCGCCTTGTCGGACCAGGGCATGGTCATCGCCGCGCCGGCGTTGACGACGACGGCGGTCTTCGGGTTGGCGGCGATAATCGCATCGACAAGCTTGTTCTGGTCGCCGGGCAGATCGAGCGAGGCGCGATCATAGCCCTCGCCCTCGGTGGTCGAAGACGACCCGACAAACACCACCGCGGCATCGGCACCGCGCGCGGCCGCAACGGCCTCGTCGAACGATGGCAGCGGCTCGCGAAGGCCGAAGCTCAGATATTCATAGGGCGTCTGTCCGTTCACATAGTCGATGCGGATCGGATAGCTGCGCCCCGCTTCGAGTTCGACCGACACGGTGCGTCGCGGAATGGGGAAACCGAGTACGTCGCGATTGTCGGGCTTCGATGCGCTTTCCTTCGACAGCACGATCTTGCCATCCAGCGTAATCGTCGCATTGCCGGTACCGCGCGTGCTGAATTCGTAGGTCCCGCTCTTCTCGGGCCACAGCAGTCCTTCCCAGCGGAACGCCGCATAGCCGGTAACCTGCGGCCCCGCGATATTGCCGCTGATGCGCTTCAAAAAGCTTTTGGCGGTTTCGCTCTTCACCGGTTCGCCGGTCATCTCGCCGTTGGCATAGTAGGTCGCGGCAAGACCGGTTATGCTGCGGTCGGTCCCGACACTGAACAATCCGGGATTGGCCCCGGGCGGCGTCTCTTCATTGTCGACACCCCTGGCATAGACAATCTGTACGTCCGGCAGCGCAGCCTTGAGCGCCGCGAGAGGCGTGCTCGTCTCGAACGGCACGACCGCCGAACTGCCGCCGCCCTGGATGCGCACGACGTCGGCGTTGGGACCGATTACCGCCAGCGACCTGATCGACGACGGCAGCGGCAGCACGCCGCTGTTCTTGAGAAGAACGATCGCTTCTTCGGCGGCGCTTTGCGCGAGCGCCACATTGCGCGGCATCTCGGCAGCGACGGGACGCGCAACGCCGCGTTCGATCGCGCCACTGCGCACGATCAGCCGCACCATGCGCCGGGCATTATCGTCGAGCTGCGCCGTGGTGACCTTACCGTCTTCGACAGCTTTTTTGAGCTTGGGCCCGAAATGGTTCGGCGGTCCCGGCATCTCGAGATCCATGCCGGCGTTGACCGTGGTCGCGGTCGAATGGACCGCGCCCCAGTCGGATACGACAAAGCCTTTATAGCCCCATTCGGTCTTGAGCAGATCGGTCAGCAACCAGCGGTTCTCGGCCGCGTGGGTGCCGTTGATCTTGTTGTACGACGCCATCACCGACCAGGGATCGGCCTGCTTGATCACCGTTTCGAACGCCGGGAGGTAGATTTCGCGCAGCGTCCGCTGGTCCACCACCGAATCGACGATGAAGCGGTTGGTTTCCTGATTGTTCGCGGCAAAATGCTTGAGCGACACACCGATCCCCGCGCTTTGGGCGCCCTTCACATAGCCGAGCCCGATCTGCCCCGCGAGATAGGGATCTTCCGAATAGGTTTCGAAATTGCGGCCCCAGCGCGGGGTGCGCACTATGTTGACCGTCGGTGCGAGCAGCACGTCGGCGCCGTGCGCGATCGTTTCCTTGCCGATCGCCGCGCCGACCTCGGCCGTGAGATCCGGGTTCCACGTCGCCGCCATCGCGACACCGACAGGAAAGACGGTCGCAGGCTTGCCCTCGGGCGAGCGCACGCCTGTAGGACCATCGGTCATGCGGATCGACGGAATGCCGAGCCGTTCGATCGGGTTCAGCGTCATCGAGCTTTCGCCCGCGAGCAGCAGGATCTTCTCGTCGAGCGTCAGCCGCCCCATCAGGTCATCGACCCGCGCCTCGATCGGCGCCGATTTGTCCTTGTAGATCATTTCCTGCGCCTGAGCGCCGGACAGCGCCACCGTGGAGGACAGCAGAGTTGCCGCCAGATAGGCTGTCCGGCTTTTCATTACTTGATCTCCGCCAGATCCTTGGCCGTCGCCGCGAGCATTTCGTCGGTAATCTTGCCGTTCGAATAGGGTTGAAGCTGCGTCAGGCTGATCGCCTTGAACATTTCATACTCCGGCAGCGCGATCATGCCGGGGAAGTGCTTTTCGATCACCGCCTTGCCCTTTTCATCGGCGACGATGTCCTGCAGCGGGGTGTCGAGGTTGAACTTGGCGTCGCTTGCGGGCACGGCATCGGCGGCCGGCGCGGGCGCCGCGGGAACGGGCGCCGGGGCGGCGGTGTCCTGAGCAGAAGCGGGGGCGGCTGCCATCAGCGCCGCAACAAACATGGCAGTTTTCATTTCACATCTTCCTTTTCGAGATCGGCGACCATCGCTTCTCTGATCAGATACTTCTGGACCTTCCCCGTCACCGTGGTGGGGAATTCTCCGACGATACGCACGTAACGCGGGACTTTATAGTGGGCGATCTGCCCGCGGCAGAATTCGCGGATCGCTTCGGCATCGGCGCTGGCATCGGGCTTCAGCCGTACCCACGCGCAAAGCTCCTCGCCCATACGCTCGTCGGGAATGCCGACCACCGCGACATCTTCGACCGCGGGATGGCGATAGAGATAATCCTCGACCTCGCGCGGGTAGATATTCTCGCCGCCGCGGATCACCATATCCTTGAGGCGGCCGACGATATTGCCATAGCCTTCGGCATCAATCGTCGCGAGGTCGCCCGAATGCATCCAGCCATCAGCGTCGATCGAATCCGCGGTGCGTTCGGGTTCCTCCCAATAGCCGATCATCACCGAATACCCGCGGGTGCAGAGCTCGCCGGGTTCGCCAGAGGGAACGATATCGCCGTTCACATCGACGATCTTGCATTCGAGATGCGGTTGCACCCGCCCGATCGAACCGACGCGGCGTTCGAACGGGTCGTCGGGCGCGGTCTGGAAGCTCACCGGGCTGGTTTCGGTCATGCCATAGGCGATCGTGACGTCGCGCATGTTGAGCCGCTCCACCACTTGCCGCATCAGCGGTTCGGGACAGATCGCGCCCGCCATGCAGCCGGTGCGCAGCGAAGACATATCGAAGTCGTCGAAGCGCGGATGCGCGAGCACTGCGATGAACATTGTCGGCACGCCATAGAGCGAGGTGCAGCGTTCGGCCTCGACCGCGCGCAGCACCGCTTCGGGGTCGAAACCTTCGGACGGATAGATCATCGCGGCGCCGTGGGTGATGCTGGCCAGATTGCCCATCACCATGCCGAAGCAATGATATAGCGGCACCGGTATGCAGATGCGATCGCCCGCGCCGAGCCCCTGCGTGCGGCCGACGAAATAGCCGTTGTTGAGAATGTTGCGATGGCTGAGCGTCGCGCCCTTGGGCAGGCCCGTGGTACCGCTCGTGAACTGGATATTGATCGCGTCGTTCGGGTCGAGTGTCGGGCCGATCGCGGCGAGGCGCTGGCGATCGGCGTCGGCCGCACGGTCCTCCACATCGTGAAACGCCAACCAGCCCGGGCGGGCTCCGCCGATCAGGATCAGCGAGCGCAGTGTCGGCAACCTTGCGGCGCGAAGCTCGCCCGGCGCGCTCTGTACTGTCTCGGGAGCGAGCTCCTCGATCATTGCGGGGTAGTCGCTGGTCTTGAAACTGGTCGCGGCGACGAGCGCCGACAGCCCGACCTTGTTGACCGTATATTCGACCTCGGACATGCGATAGGCGGGGTTGATCGTGACGAGGATCAGCCCCGCGCGCGCGGCGGCGAACTGGGTCAGCGTCCATTCGACGCAGTTCGGCGCCCAGATGCCGATCCGGTCGCCCGGGTTCAGTCCGAGTGCGAGCAGCCCGGCCGCGAGGGCGTCGGATCGCTCGAGCAGTTCGGCAAAATTCCAGCGGATGCCCTGCCCGACCGAAACCAGCGCGTCGCGTTCACCCCAGCGATCGGCAGCGAGCGCGAGCGCGTCGCCGATCGTATGTTCGATCAGCGGCGGTTCGATCGCCCCCTTGACGTGGCTTGTCATTTACCGGGCGCCTCGCACGCGAAGCTCGCGGCATCGTCGGTCGAGTCCTTGCCGTCCCACTTCGCGACTTTGGGGAAGGGGCAGAGGGGACGCGTCCGTCCGGCCTTTGCAGGCAGGCCGATATAGGCGAACAGGTCGTTGTCATATTTCGTCGCGATGATCCGCTCGGGCGCGGGTCCGCCTTGCCGCCAACCATCGAGGGCCGTCAGCGGGTCGAAATTGTTGGGTCCAGGTCCGGCAAGGCAGTGCGACATGCCAGGAACCATGAACAAGCGGACCGAGGCGGATGCAGCCTTCGGGTTCGCCGCGACGAGGCGCTCGTAATAATCGACGGTGTTCTGCGCCGGGATCCCGGCATCATTCCAGCCATGATAGAGGATAAGCTTGCCGCCGCGCTTGTAGAAGGCGGTAAGGTCGGTCCGGTCGGCATCGAGATCGCCGCCGACACGCGCCTTTGCCAGCGCATAGTCGCGGTCCAGGTTGAATTCGGACAACTGCCAGTCGGGGTTGGCGTGGACGAAATAGCGAAAGAAGGCGGTGCCGAATTTCACATGCTGCGACGTCTTGCCGGTCAGCCACTGCGACCAGGTGCCCGCCTCGGCCTCTGCTCCGGGAGCGAATCCGGGGTAGAAGCCTTTGCCGTCGGCGGTCTTCGGCCCTTCGTAGAAGAGCTTCGCGGTAGTGACTTCGCCCGGAGTCAGGCAGTCCGCGCCCTCACCGCCCTTGCACGCGAGCTTCGCGGGGTCGAAATGGCAGGCGCGCGGATCGTCGATCACGCCATCCTTGACGCCGTCGAGGCTGTCACACTGACCGAGCGACGCCGATTGGAGCAGCTTCAGCTTCGCCATCGACAAATCGCCTCCGGGCTTGCCCGCCACGACGGCATTGTTCGCAAAGGCGCTCGCCATCCGCGTCCAAGGCATCGCGGGCGCACCAGCGATGATCGCGTCATAGTCACCCGGGAAACGCTGCGCGAGGGTGAGCGCCTGCCGGCCGCCATCCGAACAGCCGTGGAAATAGCTCGCCGCAAGCGGGTCTTCATAATAGGCCGCGATCACCTGCTTGGCGGTTTCGGCGCCGACATGATTGGCTCGCCAGCCATAGTCGCGGATCTTTTCGGGCGCGCCCAGCGCCCAGCTCGCGTCGACATCGGCTTCGCCGAAATGCCCCATATCGGTGCCGACCGCGGCATAGCCCTTTTGCACCGCACCGCGCATCAAGAGCGACGGCAGCAGCATGTTCGCGCCGAAGCCTCCGTTGCCCGCACCGAGCAGCTTGCCATTCCAGCTTGCGCGTTCGGGCAGCCATACCTCGACCTTGATCGACGATCCCGGCACCGGCGACAGCATCGCCTGCACGCGGCAGAAGGCGGCAGGTGCCGGCAGACCGGGCTTGCCTGCCTCCAGATCGACCATCGCGCCACCCGCGAGCGAGGTCGCGGCATCGATCTTGCCGTCCTTCAGCGCCATGCCGGCCAGCGCTTCGCAGCCGCTGACCTTTTGGGCGGAAGATGCAGGTGTCGGCGCTGGCTCGTTCGCCGTGCACGCGGCGAGCAGCGATCCGCTGGCGAGCAGGAAGAAAGAGGCGGTCCTCATTTGCCGACGAGTCCCTGGCCGCGCATCCAGTCGGTCATCGCGTCGGTCCATGCATCGCTCGCCTTGCCGCTCTTTTTCATGCCGAAACCATGGCCTCCGTTTTCATAACTCACGATCGTGCTGCTGGCGCCGGCGCTCTTCCATGCAGCGGCGAGCCGCACGCTGTCGTCATACGCCAGCTTGTCGTCCTTCGCCGCAGCAACAAACAGCGGCGGCGCCTTCTTCGACACCGCGATCGTGTCGGGCAGCAATCCGGGATAGATGGCGATCGCGAAATCGGGGCGGCTCGCGGGCTTGTTCGCCGCCAGCGTCCACACCGTCACCGCGCCGCCTGCCGAAAAGCCCATCAGCCCGACACGGTTCGATTTGATGCCGTAACGGGCCGCATTCTTGCGCACCCACTTCACTGCATTCTCGCCGTCGGCGGTCGTGAGCGGGCGCAGCGGCTCGACCGCAGTGCGCAGCGCGGGAAGATTGGCGAGATAGCGCATCATCTGGATCGGAAAATCGGCGCCGGTTTCGAGCAGGCGATATTTGAGCACGAATGCTGTGACGCCCTGGCTGTTCAGCCATTTGGCGACCGCCTCACCCTCATTGTCGATCGACAGCATGTGAAAGCCGCCGCCCGGGGCCACGATCACCGCGGTGCCGTTGGGTTTATCCGCCACATAAGGCGTGAGCGTCGCGTCGGACACATTGCGCACGATCGTCCCGAATGGCCCCGTCTCGCGCACCTCTTTGGAGGTTGCCGGAACAGGGTCCGAAGACAGACGGATCACTTCCCACGCGCAGGCGGGGATAGCGACGATAGCGAGCGCACCGGCAACGACGGCGGAGAGGCGCATGGTCAGGTCTTTCATTTCTTCTCGTTCCGTGCGGCGGCGATCGCGGTCAGCGCAGGCGAACTGGCTGGCGCCATTTCGGTCGTGGCGATACCGATCGAAAGCAGCTGCGGGGCGGCGGGATCGAGCCGCGACCAGAGCGGCAGTCCGCTGCCGTTCGGGTCGCCGGTTTTGGCAAAATTGGTCCAGTAGTCACCCAATTGCTTTGCCGCAGCGCGGTCGGCGGGCGCCGCATCGGCGGGCAGATTGCCGAACTGGAATGCGACGTCCGACGCGTGGACCGCGCCGACATCGGGCTTGCGCTGGCTTTCGGCGACATAGCCGAAACGATAGAGGAAGGCTGGCGCCCCGCCTCGCGCCTGCAACAGGCCGAAGGCGAGCGCCGGTTCGGCGAACATCACGTCGCCGCCAAGCCGCCGGTTCGCCTCGTCCTCGCTGGCATAAGCCGCCTTCACCGCCGCCGCGGAGGCGCCCAGCGCCTTTTCCACCGGCCCGTTCACCATCGCGCGGAACGGCGCGGGGATGAAGCCCAGCTCATCGTCGTTGCTGCCGATGATATAGGGGATGCGCGCCTGCCTGCCCTCGGCAAAAATCGTCTCGGCGCCGGCGGGAACGATCGTCCCGTCAGTCATCGGTCCCGAATAGCGGTCCTCTTCCTTGCTCATCAACGCGAGGCTGCCGAGCACCTTGTCTGCCGGCAGAGCGCGCAGCGCCGCGGCATCGGCAGCGCCTGCACGCGTGCCGAACACTTCGCCCTTTGCCTGCGCCTCGACCAGCGTCGGCCAGTCGTCGCGGCCGCCGCCCGACGCGACGATCGCGCGCGCGAACAGACCCTTCGCGGCAGGCGATGCCATCAGGCGCGACACAGACTCGCCACCCGCGCTTTCGCCAAAGATGGTGACCTTCGCCGGATCGCCGCCAAACGCCGCAATATTGCGCTGAACCCATTTGAGCGCCGCGACCTGGTCCATCAGCCCCCAGTTGCCGTCCTTGCCCAGTGCGGGATGCGCGAAGAAGCCGAAGCGGCCGAGGCGGTAGTTGAAGCTGACGATTACGACGTCGCGCGTTGCAAGCAGGCCGCCGTCGGTTTCGGGAAGCGTGCCCGATCCGCCGACGAAGCCGCCTCCGTGAATCCAGACCATCACGGGCAGCTTGGCACCCTTGGCTGGCTTCGGCGTCCAGACGTTGAGCGTCAGGCAATCTTCGCTCATCGGCCGCGATCCGGGCTGGATGCCGGGCAGCGGGTTTTGCATGCAGTCGGGGCCGTATTTCGTCGCGTCGCGCGGCGCGCTCCACGAGGCGACCGGCGCCGGCGCGCTCCAGCGAAGATCGCCGACGGGCGCCGCCGCATAGGGGAGGCCCCGGAACGATGCGACGCCGTCGGCGGTCGCCCCCGCGACGGCACCGCTGTCGATCACCACCTGCTGCGCGGCGACAGGTGACGCCACGACCGCGGCCGAAAGGAATAAAGCGCGGATCATGGCGTGCCTCCGGTATTGAAGATGAAACGGCCGGGTCCGGTGCGATAGACCGCATAGCCCGGCTCCGGCCGCACGGCCTGTGCCCCCGAGGGCGCGGCGATTCCGCCGAAGCGCGTCGGCACCCAGATTTCACCGGCGGTGTTCGGCGGCACTTCGACCGTGAGCGTCAGTTTGCGGTGTGAAGCGAACTGCCACCCCGAGAACGCGCGGCCGTGGACCGTCTCCATTGCCGCCTCGGCGCTGGCGAGGCCGTCAGGAATAGCAGGCTTGACGAGCACGACCTTGTACCCCGGTGCGCCCGGCCGCAGCCCGGCCAGCCGCTGGCGCATCCAGTCGGCGATCGAGGCGAAATAATGATGGTCGCGCGAGCGGCTGTTGAGGCTCCACGTCTCGAACATCGTCGAATGGCCGTTCTTGATCCACCAGCCCCAGCCTGGCTCGTCGGTCCGCGTCGCGACGCGATAGGCAATATTCGCATGGCCATAATCGCTCAGGATTTCGAGCAGGTAGCGCGCGCCATAGACGCCGGTACGGAGCCCCTGCTTGTCGACGTCGCGCGCGATGGTGTCGGCAACGCCTTGCTCACGGCCCGCCGGAACCATGCCGAAGGCCAGCGGCAGGATATTCTGGACCTGCATCGGCGGACCTGCGACGCCCTTGGCATCGACCGTGCGGTACCAGCCGTTCGCGGCGTCCCAATAGCGTGCATTATAGGCGGCGCGGATATCGCCCGCGAGCTTGCCATAGCGCACCGCGTCATCGACCTTGCCGACGATGGCCGAGGACCTGGCGAGCAGGTCGGCCTCGTGGAAGAAATAGGCGGTCGTCACCGCGTCGATGCCACCGCCGCGCGCATTGCTGTAATCCATCCCGCCCGCCGATGCCCATTCGGACAGCCCCGCCGAACGCTGGTAATCGGGCGCCTTGATGAAGGTCGCGGTGTAATCGACGAGCCGGCGCTGCATGTCCTGATTGTCGGCGAGGATGCGCGTGTCGCCGGTGGTTGTGTAGAGCTCCCACGGCAGGATCATCGCCGCGGCATCCCACGGCGTTGTTGGCCCCCAGATCACGTTCCAGCCCGGCGTATTCTCATAGCCATAAAAGGGCGTCGTCGGGGCGATCTCGGGAACCTCGCCCTTCTCCGATTGCGCATCGCGGAAATCGGCGAGCCACTTGGTCCAGACGCGCGCGATGTCGAGGCTGCGCGCCGCCGCCCCGGCCGAAGCCTGCGCATCGCCGCTCCAGCCGTTCTTTTCATAGGTCGGTGTATCGGTCTGGAAACCATGGAGATTGTTGAGGATCGATCCGATCGCGGCGGCATCGATCCTGTTCAGCAGCGGATCGGCGCTGGCAAAGCTGCCGGTACGCGCCACCGCCGAATGGACGATGCGCGCGGTCAGTGCGCCTTCGGACGGCGTGCCCGGAAAACCCTCGACTTGCACATAACGAAAGCCACGGTAACCGAAGCGCGGTTCCCATTGTTCGGCGCCCTTGCCCGCGAGCGTATAGCGGTCGGTCTGGAGCTGCGCGTCGATCAGCCCTGCGGCGGGAACGACCTTGCCGTCGTCGGCGAGGCGTTCACTCGCAACCATCGACACGGTGAGCCCGCGCGGACCGCTGACTTTCAGCACCGGCCAGCCCGCGACGATGCGACCGAAGTCGTAGACATGAACGCCGGGGGCGACTTCCTTGACCGCGACGGGCGCGATATTTTCGACCGGTTCGATTGCTTCGGAGTTGGCGGCGACAAGCTGTCCCGCCGGCCCGGCAACGACCGATGCCGCCTGCCATTTGCGGTCGCGGAAACCTGTACGATCCCACCCCGCCGGAACCAGCCGCGCATCGAAGCGCTCGCCGCGATGCACCGAGTCATTCAGGGTCGGACCCGAAACCGTGCGCCAACTACCATCGGTTACGACCGTTTCGCGCGTCCCGTCAGCATAGGTAACTTCGAGTTGGGCCTTGAGCGCGGGTTCGGCGTGCCAAGGTGCCGCGTGGAAGTACCATTCATTGGGATCGGTCAGCCCGTACCAGCCGCGCCCGAGTTCGGCGCCGATCACATTCTCGCCCCGCCGCAGCAGACTGGTGACGTCGAGGGCATGGCCGAGGACACGTTTGTCATAGGCCGTGAAGCCCGCACCAAGTGATGAACCGATGACAGTGCCGTTCACCGACAGACGCGGCATACCCGCACCCGCATAATAGAGGCGTGCACTGGCCACCGGCTTGGCGAGGCGAAAGGCGCGCCGGACGAGCGGCGCGGGGGCTTCGATCGGCAGGACGAGGTCGACCCCCGGAACGCCGCTTGCCACGACGAGCCCGTCCTTCGCCACGCTCCCGCCGGTAAAGGGATTGTCGCCGCCGGCGAAATCGAATGTGACCGCGGGGCTTTGCGTGCCCGTCACGCCGACCTTGTGGATGATCGCCGCGCCGGCCTCCTTGCCGGCGAAGCCGATCGTGCCATGCTTGTGCGCATCATTGTCGACGGTCGCGACGACCGTGCCGTCAATGCGCGTGATGATATGCCCGCCCTCGGCCCGGATCGACAACGCGATACGGCGTCCCTTGATCGGTGCGGGCAGTTTCACCTGCCCCAGTCGCTCCATCCTGATCGCCGAACTCGTTCCGCCCGGATAGCGACGCAGCGTCTGGATCAGTTCGGGCCCGTTCTTGTCGTCAGCGAGCGTCCAGACATAGGCATCGCCATAGGTCTTTCCGTTCGGAAGCGCGCGAAACAATATGTCGACACTCTTGCCTGTCAGCGTGAGATCTGCGTCGAGCGTCAGGTCGCCCCAATCATGATCGCGCCGCACTGGCCCCGAAATCCATTGCGCCTGCCAGTCCGACGCGCCGAGCAGCCCTGTTTCCCACCAAGCGGGCGTGCTCCAGCCGGTGGCGTTGCCATCGGTATCCCACACCTGCACCTGCCACCAATATCTCTTGTGCGAGGCGAGCTTCGGTCCGGCGTAGGCGATCTGGACATTATCCGCCGACGCCACCTTGCCGCTGTCCCACAGCGGCGCGCGCTCGAGATCGGCGGCCGAGGTCGCAACGCGGATGCGATAGGCGCTCTGCCGCGCGACCGGAGAGAGCCACGCCAGCCTCGGGTGCGGTTCGTCGAGACCGATCGGCTGGACGGCGTATTCCACCTTGAGAGCGGAGGGCACGGCGGGCGCGGCGGCGCCCGCCGGCTGCCCGGCCGCCGGGTTCGCCAGCAGCACGGCAATGGGCAACAGGATCTGCACAAACTTCATGTGGCCGCCGTCATGTCATGGCAGGAAGTCCGAAACCGCCGGCTTCCCATGTCATCAGAATTTCTTGCGGATGCCGAAGCTGAACAACCGGCCCAGAGTCGAACCATTGGTATAGCTGCCCAGCGTGTCGATAAAGGGCGGATCCTCATCGAACACATTGTCGACATTCAGCGTCAGCATCGTGTCTTTCAATATGCCCCCGCCGGGCAGCGAATAACCGAAGAACAGGTCGACCGTCTTGAAGCTGTCGACCTTGGCCTGGTTGGCGAGGCCGAGGATCGGATAGCCGTCGCGATAGTTCAGCTTTGCCAGTGCGGTGAAGTCCCCGACACTCCCGCCGAGCGTCGCCACCAGCGCAATCCGGCCGGTGCCGTTCTTGAGGTCATTGCCATAGGGGTTGCCCGCGATCGGCTGGGTCTTGCGGCTCAGCGTGTAGGTTCCCGCAATGCTCGCATTGATCGAGCCGAAGCCCGTCTGCCGCACATATGCCACGTTGAAGTCGATGCCGTCGGTCTTGATCGAACCGAGATTGGTGCGCCGCGCGTCGATCAGAATATAAGGCGACGTGCCGGCATAGAGCGACTGGATGCTCGGCGCGCCGTTCAGCTGGAGGCTTCCGACCGCCGCGAGCGCTTCGGCGAGCGTGGGGTTCGTATTATAGAAGCTGCTGTAGCCCGGATCCGAAAACAGGATCGGCGAAAGGAAGGGCGGAACGGCGATCGCGTCGGTAAACTTCACATTGTAATAGGTCGCACTGACCACCAGACCCGGGGCCATATCGGGCTTCCAGTCGAAACCCAGCGACCAGGTCTTGGCCTTTTCAGGTTTGAGATCGGGGTTGCCGCCGGCAAGGATGATCGTCGGCCGCGCCGAGTTTAGCTGATCGACCTGCGCCGGTGTCAGCCCGGGAATGGTTTCGGGCGGGCCACGGAACGGGCTGAACAGCAGGATTTGCGCACGCGAATCCGATGTGCTGGTGGTGTCCGCAAGGCTGGGCGCGTGGAAAGATGTGCCGTAATTGCCGCGGATCGTGAAATCGTCGAAGGGCTTGTAGATGAAGCCGATCTTGGGATTGGTCGTACCGCCGATGTCGTTGTAATCGTCGTAGCGGATCGAGCCCGAAATGCTGAGCGCGCGCATTCCGGGGCTGCCATTGCCCTCGCCGAAGATCGGGATCAGCAGCTCGCCAAAGGCCGATTTGACATCGCGCGACGTATAGGAATCGATCGCATTGGTGAAAACGCCGCGGCGGTCGAGATTGATCAGCGAATCCAGATTTTCATAATGATATTCGGCGCCGATCGCGAGGCGCACATCGCCGCCCGGAAGCGTGGCCAGCGAACCGTCCGCGATCATACGAAGCTCGGCGAGCTCCTGAACCGCACGGCCATAATTCTGGAAATCCCCGATCGCGGCAAGCACCGCGGGATTGCTCGATGCGGGATCATAAGGGTTCAGCGCGGTCGCGAGGGTAGTTCCGCCCAGCGCCGCTGTCGCCGCGGCGCTGTTGATGGTATCGTCGAGAATGAGATTATAGCTTCGTCCCAGATTGGCCTGGGCGCGGATCTGCCAACCGCCGCCGGCATCAAGCTTGAAAGCAGGCGTGATGCCATAGGATTCGAAGCGCGCCTTGCTCGTCACCGTATGGCCGAACACGTCATCGAATGCCATCGATACCGATTGCGCGGGCGAAAAGCTGACCGGCCGGAAATAGGGGTTCGCGGCCGTTACAAAGCCCGAGAAGCCCGGTTGCTGGGTCAATGTCGTCGTATCGCGCTGTGACCAATAGGCCGTAGCCGAAAATTCGAGATCATCGGACAGCTGCTGGATCAGGGAAGCAAAAACACTATGCCGCTCTTCCCTCGGATAAAGGTCGGTATAAAGGGCCCCCTCGCACAAATTGGTCGTGTTGGGCGCCATGCCGGGTAAGGCATAGGGGACGTTGCCCGGCAAGAAAGGAACCAACGGCAAGCCCGTCAGCGGATTGGTGGGGTTGTCGATGATATTGCCCGGCGAACAGAGCTGCGTCCTGAAATCGCTGCCCCCGCGCGCCGTATGATCCGCCCGCGTATAATCGCGGTCGATATTCTGGATATTGTCGTGCCACGCATAGGAATAGGTGGCAAAGAGCGAACCGCTGCCCCAATCCCTTCCGACGGTGACGTTGCCATCGACAGTCTGATAATTGTCCGCAACGCCATAACGCGCGTTGACCGCGACGCCGTCAAAGCGCTTCCGGGTGATGAAGTTGATCACGCCGCCGATCGCATCGGAGCCATAAACCGCGGAACCGCCGTCGGGCACCACTTCCACACGGTCGATGATTTCGGGCGGGAAAATCGACGGATCGACGCTCGTCTGCAACACGCCGGCCCCGACGAGGCGATGGCCGTTGAGCAGGACCAGCGTGGTCGTCCCGCCCGAGGCACCAAGATTGCGAATATTGGGGCGTACGATCGGCAATGCAAAGCTGCCCGTACCCGTGGGCACGGTCGCGAAATTGCCGACCTGGGGAATGGAGGCGAGCAGGTCGTTCGTCGAGGCCGCACCGGTCGCAAGGATATCTTCGCGATCGATGCCGACGACATTGGTCCCGACGGGCGCGACGCCGCGCAGCAGCGTGCCGGTGACGATGATATCGGCGTCGGTCGGCGCATCGGGATCGACGTCCTGCGCGTAGGCGCCGCTTGCGCCGATCAGCGCCCCGGCGCAGGCCAGCACCGAAATACCTCGCCGCCACGCGCGACGCCGCGCAACAATATCCCGACCCGCAGCATTCATCGCCATCATCGCATCCTCCCTGCATCCGCATTGCGGATTGTCCCTTTTCGACGGAGGTGCCTGCACGGCAATCCTACTCCTCCGATGCAACGCTTCTCCGAACGTTTTCGCATCACTGCTCATTATTTGTCTTTAGCAATCACGTCAATGATCAAATTCAATCATACAGAACACCGATAGCGCGGCAAGCCGCGGTTTTTCTTCCAAGGCTGCGGAATATTCAGGCGAGGACGACGCGGATGCCGGCGGCTTCCATCATCGCGACATGGCGCGTTTCAATCGCGGAGTCGGTCACGACCACATCAATCTCGTCGAGCGAACAGACGACGTTTCCCGAGGGGCCCGAAAATTTCGAGCTGTCGACGAGTACGATGATCTCGTCGGCACGTTCGATCAGGCGGCGCTCGGCGGCGACGAGGATCACGTCTGCCTGCATCAGCCCTGCGGGGCCCATCGACGCCGCGCCCATGAACAGCTTCGGCGCGTGAAACCGCGGCATCCCGTCGTCGCCGGCCGCCGACAGGACGATATTCTGTTCGCGGAACACCTGCCCCGACGGCACGAGGATACGTGTCGTCGGCTGCGGGAGGAGCGCGCTGACGATATGCAGCGAGTTGGTCAGCACCTGCAGCGCGAGGCCGTCGAGATGCGGGCACATTTGCAGCGTCGTCGAGCCGCCGTCGATCATCACGCCTTCGCCCGGGATGCAGAGTTGCGCGGCTGCGCGCCCGATCGCTTCCTTCGCACTACGATTGCGACCGATATTTTCATGGAAGGGGATACCCGACAGCCCTTCTTCGGGCACGGTTGCCGCTCCGCTGGCTGCCCCGACACGCTTGGCTCCGCCGCGTACACGCGTGATAACGCCCGCGTCTTCCAGCCGATCAAGGTCGCGGCGGATCGTAGCGGGCGATGCAGCGACGCGGCCTTCAAGGTCGCGGAACGAGACGAAACCGCTCTCTCCAAGGCTGTCGAGGATCATTTTTTCGCGTTCGGCTGCGTGCATTTCGGTCCCTGTCTGATTATGCCTTTTGACGGGAGCTGCGCCGAGTTGCAATCGAATGATTAGACGATCCCTGCCGCAGCACCCGCAGCCTTGCGTTCCTGTGCCTTGCGACCACGCCACCCGCTAGAGCGATAGGCGGCGATGGCATCAATCGCGCCGCCCGCTTCGGCGCGCGCCGCGGCGAGGATCGGCGTGACGTCGGTGCGGTATGCCATGCGCAGGGTCTGGAACGCCAGCATCGTGTCATTTGCTTCCTGCGCGGCGAGCAATGCTTCACGGTCGACGAGCAAAGCCTTGGCATAGGCCGCAACGATCGCTTCGGCGGACGACAACATGCTCTCGATCGGGTCGGTCACATTGTGCGACTGGTCGATCATATAGGCGGGGCGGAAGTCGCCGCGCGGGTTCACCTCGGCCTCGATCAATTCGTTGAAGACGAGGAAAAGCTGGTGTGGATTGATCGATCCGCTGTCGAGATCATCGTCGCCATATTTGCTGTCGTTGAAGTGGAAGCCGCCGAGCTTTCCGAATCGGTGCAGCCGCGCGACGATCTGTTCAATGTTGACGTTTGGCGCGTGGTGCCCGAGATCAACGAGGCATTTCGCCTTGTCGCCCAGTTCCTGCGCGACGAGGATCGAGCTGCCCCAGTCGGAAATCACGGTCGAGTAAAAGGCCGGCTCGAACATCTTGTGCTCGATCAGCATCCGCCAGTCGCCGGGCAGCGCCGCATAAACCTGTGCGGCTGCATCAAGGTAACGGTCGAGGCTGCGGCCGAGATCCTGCTGCCCCGGAAAATTGGTGCCGTCGCCTACCCATACCGTCAGGTCGGTCACGCCGAGTTGCCGGCCGATCTCGATGCATTCGATGTTATGGGCGACCGCCTGTTCGCGCACGTCGGCGCGTGTGGAGGACAGCGAGCCTGTCGCATAGCTCACCGCCTGCCCCGGCTGATCCTGGAAGGTGTTGCTGTTTACCGCGTCGAAGCCGAGGCCGAGCGCGGCGGCTTCGTCGCGCAGACCGCGATAATCGCTGACCCTGTCCCAAGGGAAATGCGGGCTGACGCGCGGTGTCGCGCGACCGAGCTGCTGGATGACCGCGCAATCTTCGAGCTTTTCGTGAATATTGGTCGGCTCGCCCGCGATCGGGAATTTGGCAAAGCGCGTGCCACCGCGGCCAGCGCCCCAGCTCGGCACGGCGACCGAAAAGCCCGCAACCATGGCCTTCACCGCGTCGATATCGATCCCGCGCCGGCCAAGCTGGCGACCAAGGCTGCCGTAATCGTCTTCGAGCGCGTCGGTCAGACCGGCGTTCAATCGCTCGATATCGTCCTGTGCGAGCGGCAGATCGCCAGCCATAACTCTCTCCTGATTTCGTATCTTATCGCGTAAATGCCTGCGCATTGCCCGCGTCGACGTTGATCATGTTGCCCGTCGACTTTGCCGACATGTCGCAGCCGAGGAAATAGACCGCCTCGGCGACATCCTCCGGCAGCACGTCGCGCTTCAGCATCGAGCGATTACGATAATGTTCCTCGAGCTCGCTGCCCGAATCGATCCCGTGCGCGCCCGCGCGCTCGCGGCGCCAGTCGCCGTCCCATATCCGCGATCCCTTGATTACCGCGTCGGGATTGACCGTGTTGACGCGGATGCCGAACGGCGCCCCCTCCAGCGCAAGGCAGCGCGCAAGGTGCAGCGCTGCAGCCTTTGCCGACGCATAGGCCGAAGCATTGGTCGCGGCGGCGATGCCGTTCTTCGATCCGATAAAGACGATCGACCCGCCGCCTTGCGTCTTCATCAGCGGGAAAGCGGCGCGCGCGGTCAGGAAATAGCCCTGCGCAAGCACGTCATAATTGCGTTGCCACAACTCGAGGGTGGTGTCCTCGATCGCCGCCGACGACGCGATGCCCGCGTTGGCGACAAGAATATCGAGCCCGCCAAATTCGCGCGCGCACGTCGCAAAGGCTGCGGCAACCTGTGTCTCGTCGGTGACGTCGCACACCGCCGAGCGGATCCGGTCGCGTCCGAAGCGTCCTTCGAGTTCGTGCGCGGCCTTGGTCAGCGCATCGGCGTCGCGGTCGACGAGCAGCACGCACGCATCGTCCGCGGCAAGCCGCTCTGCGGTCGCGGCACCGATACCGCCCGCCCCGCCCGTGACAAGCGCGATGCGACCCGCAAGCGGCTTGGGTTTCGGCATGCGCTGGAGCTTCGCTTCCTCGAGCAGCCAATATTCGATGTCGAACGCTTCCTGCTCGTCGAGCCCGACGTACGCGCCGATCGCCTCGGCGCCGCGCATCACGTTGATCGCATTGGCATAGAATTCGCCAGCCAGACGCGCGGTCGTCTTGTCGCCGGCAAAAGTTATGCGGCCGATACCCGGAACGAGGACGACGACCGGATTGGGGTCGCGCATCGCGGGCGAATTGGGCCGCGCACAGCGCTGGTAATAGGCCGCATAATCGGCACGATAGACATCGATCCGCTCGCCGAGATAGGCGGCATCGTCGACCCGCGCCGGGTCGAGGACGAGCGGCGCGATCTTGGTGCGCAGGAAATGGTCGGGGCAGGACGTGCCGATTGCGGCAAGCTTCGCAAAATCGCGGCTGCCGGTGAATTCGAGCGTTTCGGCGTCGTCGGCGAAATGCCCGACGCGCCGTCCGCCCATCAGCCCCCGCAGCAGCGGCATCAGCTTCGCCGCCGCAGCGGCACGTTCCGCGGCAGGGCGCGGCGCGACGACCTCGCCCCCAAAGGCGGACGCACCGGCCAGCTTCGCGTTCAGATAATTTGCGGCGTCGGTGATCAGCGCGATCGTGTTGTCGTAGCAAGCCTTGGCGCTATCGCCCCAGCAAATGATGCCGTGCCCCGCCAGCATCACGCCGCGGAGGCCCGGATGCGCAGCGACATAATCGCGCAGTTTCAATCCGAGGTCGAAACCCGGGCGCTGCCAAGGCAACCAGCCCACCGCCCCGCCCCAGATTGCCTTCGTCGCGACTTCGCCTTCGCTCGACGCGGCGAGCGCAATGATCGCGTCGGGGTGGACATGATCGACATGCGCGAAGGGCAGATAGCTATGGAGGGGCGTATCGATCGACGCCGCGCGGGGATTGAGCGCGAAAGTACAGTGCGGCAGATAGCCGACCATTTCATCCTCGTGCGCAAGGCCGCGATAGAGTTTTTCGAGGCCCAGCAGCTTGTCCTGGTAAAGCGTGGAGAAGCCGTCGAGCTTCATCGAACCGATATCACCGCCCGAGCCCTTCACCCACAGGACAGGGACGGCTTCGCCGGTCAGCGGATTATATGCTTCGAGTTTGGCCGAGGTATTGCCGCCGCCGAAATTCGTGACGGTGAGGTCGGAGCCGAGGCGGTTCGAGCGATAGAGGAGCAGATCTTCGGGCGACTTTCCTTCCGCCTCTTCATCCGACCAGCGATTCGCCGGGATGGCGAAAAGCAGCGCGGCGGCGTTCGATGGTGTCGGTACGTCCAGAAGATTGGGCATATAGGAAACTCGTTGTTTCGGTGTTTGACGGCTTGTATCGAAATCACTGGCGTCCTGCAATCAGTTTCGATAAAGTTCGATCAAATTCGGTCGCGATGAAGCAAAGGGGGAGGAATGAAGGGCCGCGCAACCATAGTCCTCGATATCGGAAAAACCTTGGCAAAGTTGAGCCTTTGGTCTGCCGACGGCGCAATGATCGAACGCCGCGTGCGCGCCAATGCGCGCGTTGCGACGGGGAGCTATGCCGCGCTCGATGCGGAAGGCATCGAGGCATGGATGGCCGAGGTGCTGCGCGACTTTGCGAGACTGGCCGATGTCGGCGCGATCATCCCCGTCGGCCATGGCGCCGCTGCCGCGATCATCCGCGGCGACCGCCTCGCCTGTCCGCCGCTCGATTATGAAGACGCGATGCCCGAAAGCCTGCGCGCGCTATATGACGCCGAACGCGACGCCTTTTCCGATACCGGCTCGCCTTCGCTTCCGGACGGCCTGAACCTCGGTGCGCAGATTTTCCGCCTCGAATCGCTCGACACCAATCTCGTCAATGGCACGCAAATTCTTCCGTGGGCGCAATATTGGAGCTGGCTGCTTTGCGGCGTCGCGGCATCCGAAGTGACGAGCCTTGGCTGTCACACCGACCTCTGGACCCCCCTCGCCGGCAAGGCATCCGCCCTCGCCGAGCGGCGCGGCTGGGCCGCCCGGCTGGCTCCGCTACGCGGCGCAGGCGAGGTGCTCGGTACGCTGACGCCCGCATGGGCCCAGCGCACCGGCCTGCCCGTCGATACCGAAGTCTATTGCGGGCTCCACGATTCGAACGCCGCGCTGATCGCGGCACGCGGCTTTGCAGAAATCGCCGACAGCGAATCGACCGTGCTGTCGACAGGCACCTGGTTCGTCGCGATGCGCTCGCCCCGGGATGCCGCGTCGATGGATACAAGCCGACTCGACGAAGCGCGCGATTGCCTTATAAATGTCGACGCGTTCGGCAAGCCGATCCCCTCGGCACGCTTCATGGGCGGGCGCGAGATCGAGACGCTGATCGGCCTCGACACGCGCCGGATCGATATCGCCCCCGACCAGCCCGCGTTGCTCGCGGCGCTCCCCGAGGTGCTCGACAATGGCGCGATGGTCTTGCCGAGCTTCGCACCGGGCTTCGGCCCCTTCCCGCATGGCCGCGGCCGTTGGGTCGCCGAACCCGCAGATCATGCCACGCGCCGCACCGCGGTGTCGCTTTACGCAGCGCTTGTCGCCGAGGCGTCGCTCGACCTGATCGGCACGCAGGAACGATTGCTGATCGAAGGCCGCTTCGCCGAAGGGCAGGTTTTCGTGCGCGCACTCGCCACGCTGCGGCCCGACCTTCGCGTCTATGTCGGCAAGGCGCACAACGACGTCTCCTATGGCGCGCTGCGCCTGCTCGACGCGGCACTGCCGCCTGCCGAAGCGCTCGAACTGGTGGAACCGCTCGACGTCGACCTAGCGCCCTATCGCGATCGGTGGCGCGCGGAAGCCGGACGGATGGAAGAAACCGCGTGAGGCCGGCATCGATCGGCGATTACCGCGAAGCCGCACGGCGGCGTCTGCCGCACTTCCTTTTCGAATATTTCGACGGCGGCTCCTACGCCGAGCGCACGCTGGGCGCGAATATCGACGACCTGCAGGATATCGCACTGCGCCAACGCGTGCTGAACGACGTCTCGACGATCGACCTGTCGACGACGCTGTTCGGCCAGCAGCTCGCAATGCCCGTCGCGCTCGGCCCGATCGGTCTTGCCGGCATGGCGGCGCGGCGCGGCGAGGTGCAGGCGGCGCGCGCAGCGGCAGCGAAGGGCGTGCCCTTCACCCTCTCGACAGTATCGGCCTGTTCGCTTGCCGAAGTTGCACGCGGGTGCACGGCGCCCTTCTGGTTCCAGCTCTATATGGTGCGCGACCGCGGCTTCATGCGGACGCTACTCAATGAAGCAAGCGCGGCCCTTTGCCCGGTGCTCGTGTTCACGGTCGACATGCCGCTGCCCGGCGCACGCTATCGCGATACCCGTTCAGGATTGTCCGGCGCTACGGGTTTGCGCGGGCAAATGCGGCGCGTCGGTCAGGCCATGAGCCGCCCCGGCTGGGCGTGGGACGTCGGCATCCACGGCCGCCCGCACCAGCTCGGCAATGTCGCGCCGCTGCTCGGGCCCAAATCGGGGCTCGAGGATTTCCTCGGCTGGATGAAGGATAATTTCGACCCGAGCGTGACATGGGCCGACCTCGATTTCGTTCGCGCGCACTGGAACGGGCCGATCGTCATCAAGGGCATATTGGATGCCGACGATGCGCGTCGTGCGGCGGAGACGGGCGTCGACGGCATCATCGTGTCGAACCATGGCGGGCGGCAACTTGACGGTGTGCCCTCGGTAGCACGCGCGCTTCCGGCAATCGCGGATGCAGTCGGCGACCGGTTGACTTTGCTCGCCGACGGCGGCGTGCGCTCGGGGCTCGACGTCGTTCGCATGCTTGCACTCGGCGCGCAGGGCGTACTGCTCGGCCGCGCCTGGGCCTTTGCGCTCGCAGCGGACGGCGCGCGCGGTGTTCGCCATGTGCTCGATCTGATCGAAGCCGAGATGCGCGTTGCCATGGCGCTGACTGGCGTGACGAGTATCAACAAGATCGGCGCGGAGACGCTGGCCGCCTGACGACGACAAAGACGGGAACGAGGGGAGAAAAAGGATGGATGCGAACCCGCTGCTTGGCGTGTTCTTTCACTGGTTGGGCGGGCTGTCTTCGGCTAGCTTCTACGTGCCGTACAAGCGCATCCGTGCCTGGTCGTGGGAGATTTTCTGGATCACCGGCGGTATTTTCTCGTGGCTCATCGCACCATGGCTGTTCGCGTCGATCCAGACGCATGATTTGATCGGCGTACTGAGCCGGACGCCGACTGACATCTGGTTCTGGTGCTGGTTCTGGGGCGCAATGTGGGGGCTTGGCGGCCTGACCTTCGGGCTCACCATGCGCTACCTCGGGCTGTCGCTCGGCATGGCGGTCGCGCTTGGGCTGACGACGGTGATCGGGACGATGGGGCCGCCGATCTTTCGCGGCACATTGGGCGAACTGTTCGCGACGACGAGCGGGCAGACGGTGTTCCTCGGCATAGCGATCACCTTGGTCGGGATCATCATCGTCGCGCAGGCCGGGCGCCGCAAGGAACGCGAGATGAGCGATCGGGCGGCGTCCGACGCGTCCGAATTCAACCTGCGCAAGGGGCTCGCGATCGCAGTCTTCTCGGGGATCATGTCGGGCTGTTTCGCATGGGGCCTCGATGCCGGGGCGCCGATCCGTGAACTGACGCTCGCCGCCGGAACCGATCCGTTGTGGCAGGGCCTGCCGGTGCTGTGCGTCGTACTCCTCGGCGGGCTCACCACCAACCTGATCTGGTGCGGCATCCTGATCGCACGCAACCGCAGCGCGCGCCAGTTCGTCGGTGAAGCCGCACCGGGCGCGACCGAACGCCCACCGCTTGCGATCAACTACGGCCTCGCCGCGCTCGGCGGCACGCTCTGGTATTTCCAGTTCTTCTTCTACACGATGGGCGAAAGCCAGATGGGGCGCTTCGGCTTTTCGAGCTGGACGCTCCACATGGCGAGCATCATCCTCTTTTCGACGCTCTGGGGCTTCGCGCTCAGGGAATGGGCGCCCGCCGGAAAGCGAACGCGCGCACTCGTCTGGCTCGGGATCGCCGTGCTGATGGCCTCGACCGTCGTGATCGGTCTCGGCAACAGCCTCGCGTAAGTTCTAGGCGGGCGTCGCGGCGAGTTCGCCGCGCGCCTGCCGGAACACTTCGATACTGCCCCAGATCGCCAGCATCGCCATGATCGCGGCCACAGCAAGGTCGGGCCAGCTGCGCCCCGTACCGAAGACGCCGAGCGCTGCGCCCATAACGGCAATATTGCCGATCGCGTCGTTGCGCGAGCAGATCCACACCGAGCGCATGTTCGCGTCGCCGGTGCGGTAGCGATAGAGCATCAGCGCGACCGCGACATTGGCGGCGAGCGCGAGCGCGCCAATCAACCCCATCGTCTCGGCATGCGGCGCCGATCCGGTGACAAAACCCCAGACCGCCGATCCGAACACCCAGAGGCCAAAGACGAGCATCGTCCCCGCCTTCAGCAAGGCGGCGCGTGCGCGCCACGCCAGCGCCATGCCCGCCACGCCGAGGCTGATCGCATAGTTGGCGCTGTCGCCAAGGAAATCGAGCGCATCGGCCTGAAGCGCGCGTGAGTCCGCGGCAACGCCCGCAACGATCTCGACACCGAACATCGCGGCGTTGATGATCAGCGCGATCCACAGGATACGCCGCCACTTGGGGTCATTGAGCGCGGTCTTGCCGCTTTTACCGGCACAGCATTGATCGGCCATCGCCGAAATCTCCTGTTATCTTCGAGTCGGCATCCTATATGCACCCTGTAGCCACTACAGGGTCAAGCAATGAAAATCGGCGAACTGTCGCGGGCGACCGGGACCAATATCGAAACCATCCGCTATTATGAGCGCATCGGGCTGCTCCCCGCGCCCGATCGCACGGCGGCGAATTACCGCAGCTATGGCGACGCGCACCGGTCGCGGCTCAGCTTCGTCCGTCATTCGCGCGACCTCGGCTTCACGATCGAGGAAATCCGCTCGCTGCTCGACCTCTCCGACGATCCTGCGCGCGACTGCGGCGAAGCCGACCGTATCGCGACCGCGCATCTCGAACAGGTCGAAGCGAAAATCGCGCAGCTGGCATTGCTCCGCGACGAACTGGCGCGCATCGTCGGGCGCTGCCGCGGCGGCGTTTCTGCCGATTGCCGCGTGATCGAGGCTCTCGGCGATCACCGCCACTGCGAAAGCGCGCACCAGGGCGGTCCGGCCACCCTTCGGCAAGGGCAGAGGCAACCAACATAGGTCAAGGACTGCCGTTCAATTCCACTCGGTTCGTCTTATGCGCCGGAACTCGCGCCGCTCGCACGCGTCGGTCGAACAGGTTGGGGGCGTCGCCCCCGACGCCTGCCAACCGTTCCCCAGCGAAACGAGGAGACGGAAAATGGAAAGGCAAACATACAGGGACAGCCGCAACGCAGACAGCGAGCGCGAGACGCAGGTGGACCCATTCCACGACCGGGAAACAAACCGCAACGACGACGGCTATGCCTATGGCAGTTATCCGGAGGCGGGGTTCAGCCCGCGTGACGCAGGACGCTACGGCGACTATGGCCGCAGCGGGCGCGAACGCACCGAACGCGGGCATTACAGCGCCAATCGCCCGCGCGACTACGCCGGCAACGACTGGAACCGCGGCTATGGCTCGCGGCGTTATCGGGACGATGATCAACGCCATACCGACCGCGACGACGGCGATCGCTATCGCGGCGGCAAGCGCGAGCGAAACTGGCGCGACGAGGATGAACGTCAACCGGCATGGGCTTATATGAGCTACGCCGATCCTTACGGCTGGCCCACCTATATGCCCTATGCAAGCGCCGATTTCGGACGGTCAACCTACGACCGCAGCGGTTATGCGCCGCGCAGCCGCCATGAACGCGGCTTCTTCGAGCGCGCGGGCGACGAGGTATTGTCGTGGTTCGGCGACGAGGATGCCCAGCGCCGTCGCGAGCGCGATCACCGGGGACGCGGGCCCGCCGACTATGTCCGTTCGGACGACCGTATCCGCGACGATGTGAACGACCGGCTGACGGAGGATTATTGGGTCGACGCCTCGCGCATCGGCGTGATTGTGTCGGGCGGGGAGGTCACGCTCGACGGCACGGTGGACGGAAAGCGCGCCAAACGCCGCGCCGAGGACCTTGCCGACGATGTGACGGGCGTCAAACATGTGCAGAATAACCTGCGCGTCGACAGCACGTCCTTCGCACCGCAAGGCAGCTGAGGATTTTCCTGTGCCGAAGGCATGGGAGATGGCGGAAGGGCTCCGCCGGAAGAACGTTGCAGCCCTTCCACCATCCGCGACGCATACGGTCCGCCTCCCCAACGCGTCGCGACGGGAGAAGATCGGGGACAGAAAAAGGAAAGGTGGGACGATTCTGTTGCCCGGCTCGTCCCCAGCCGCTGGTATCCGATTCTGTTGCCCGGTTCGGTCCGAACCGCGTTCTATTTGAATAACCTTAGGCCGTGAAGCTTATCGGTTACGCAGCCAGAGCGAGTGCTTCGTTATCGTTAGCACTTATAGGTTTGAGCCTTGAACGGGTTACTCAGCCCGGGCAAAAACATCGTCTTTGAACACACGTCGATCCTGGTTCGGCCCCGTCAGAAACCCGTGTCCCCATCAAGAAACGCGGGTTTGTGGTGGAGCCGCCGGGTACTGCCCCCGGGTCCGCTGTGTCTATTCCACGACACCATTTATCACCATAGCCGGCCGAAACCGGCATGACTTATATAGGAAGCCCGCCCGCATTTGGAAAGAGCGGGCGGGCGTTTTGTCGTGGACAGGGAACTACTTCTTTTTCAGCTCGTCGCGGATTTCCGTAAGCAGATCGACTTCGGTCGGCCCCGCAGGCGCATCGGGTGCCTTGCGGATCACGCGGTTCACCATCTTCACCATCAGGAAGATGATCCACGCGAGGATCAGGAAATTGATCACCGCAGTAATGAACGCGCCATAGCCGATCATCGCCACGCCGGCTTTCTTGAGCGCGGCATAATCGGTCGCGGCGATGCCATCCGGAACACTGCCGAGCAGGATGAACTGGCTCGAAAAATCGACCCCGCCAAAGATCGCGCCGACGACCGGCATGATCAGATCCTCGGTCAGCGAGCCGGTAATCGTCGCGAAGGCGCCGCCGATGATCACGCCGACCGCGAGGTCGATGACATTGCCGCGCGCGATAAATTCCCTGAATTCACTCAACATCTTGTCATTCCCCGGACTGTTGACCCCGAACGCCGAAACTGCCGCGTGGATTGCGCAAAGGCAAGCGGCATCCTATTATGTGTATTGTTGCGGCAAAACGCCGCCGGAGGGAGTCTGTGACCATGACCTATCGTAACGCCCGCTGGTTGATCCTGCCCATCGCCGCGATGAGCCTGTCCGCCTGCGGCATCAACAGCGTTCCCACGAAGGAAGAGGCCGCCAAGGCGAAGTGGGCGAACGTCGAGGCGGCCTACCAGCGCCGCGCCGACCTGATCCCCAACCTCGTCGAGACTGCGAAGGGCGCCTCGAAGATCGAGCAGTCGACGCTCGAAGGCGTGATCCAGGCCCGCGCATCGGCGACGCAGGTCAAACTCGGCACCGACGACCTCGAAGACCCTGCAAAGGTTCAGGCATTCCAGCAGGCACAGGGCAATGTATCGAGCGCGCTGGGCCGCCTGCTCGTTACCGTCGAACAATATCCCGATCTCAAGAGCCAGGCGCGCTTCGCCGACCTGATGACGCAGCTCGAAGGCACCGAGAACCGGATCAACGTGTCGGTTCAGGATTATAACGGCGCGGTGCAGGATTATAACACGACGATCCGCACCTTCCCCGACATCATCGGCGCCAAGATCGTCCATGGCGCCAAGCCGATGACGCCGTATCGCGCGGTGACGCCCAACGCCAATCAGGCGCCGAAGGTCGACTTCGGGCAGTAAGTTGGGCATGCCCACGCTTTTCCGTTCGCTGGCAACAGCGGCCCTCACGGGGCTGCTGTTGCTGGCGAGCCCCGTCGCGGCGCAGACCTTCCCCAAGCTCGCGGGCGCCCCCGTCGTCGACCAGGCGGACATCATTCCTGCTGCAGAGGAAGCCGCGCTCAATGCACAGCTTCTGGAACTGGAAAGGACAACGGGCCACCAACTCGTCGTCGCAACGGTGAGCGACCTCGAAGGCAATGACGTCGCCGACTATGGCTACAAGCTCGGCCGCGCTTGGGGGATCGGCGACGAAGCCAGGGACGACGGCGTCGTCTTCCTGATCGCGCCGAACGAGCGGCGGATGAACATCTCGGTCGGCCTCGGCCTCGAGCCCATATTGACCGACGCGCTGTCGGGGCGGATCATCCGCGACGTCGTGACCCCGAAATTCAAGGCTGGCGACATGCCCGGCGGTATCCAGGCCGGAGTCAGCGCGATCGCGCAGCAGATCCAGCTGCCGCCCGAGGAGGCCGCGGCGCGCGCCGCGGCTGCCGACAAGGCCGAACGCGACCGCGCCGACGATGGCAATTGGGGCGGGCTGTTCTTCATCGGCTTTATCGTCTTTTTCTTTTTCATCCTGCCGATGCTCTCCAGCCTCGGGCGGCGCGGCAAACGGCGCAAGCACAGTCCCTGGGGCGCTCCCATCATCATCTGGGGGGGCGACGATTGGGGCGGAGGCGGCGGCGGTTCTTCGTGGGGCGGCGGCGGATCGAGCTGGGGCGGCGGCGGTGGCGGTGGCTTCGGCGGCTTTTCAGGCGGCGGCGGATCGTTCGGCGGCGGCGGCGCCTCGGGCGGCTGGTAGGGGACGCGGGACATGCCAACGAAAGTCAGCCATGTGAACGAGGCCGATCACGATATCGTCACCACAGCGGTCGCGGCTGCCGAGGCGCATACCAGCGGCGAGATCGTCACCGTCGTTGCCGGAAAGTCGAACGATTATGACGACGTCGCGCTCGTCTGGGCCAGCATCATCGCTTTCCTCGCGATGTCGGTTATCGCGCTCTTCCCCGAATTCTACCGCACCCTTTACGACCGGCTGACCGGTGGCTGGGGTCATGAACTTACTGCCAATCAATGGCTTGGGACGGTGATTGCCGTCGGCGTGCTCAAATGGATCGGCATGTGGCTGATTCTGCTATGGCGCCCGTTGCGCATGGCGCTGACGCCGCGATCGATCAAGGCGCAGCGCGTCCGCGCCCGCGCGATCGACCTGTTCAAGGTCGGGACCGAGGCGAAGACGATCGGCCGCACCGGCGTCCTTCTTTACCTCAGCCTCAAGGAACATCGCGCCGACATCGTTGCCGACGAAGCGATCGCCGCAAAGGTCGCGCCCGAAGTCTGGGGCGACGCGATGGCGGCGCTCGTCGAACGCGTTCGCGCCGGCCGGCCCGGCGAAGGCATGGCCGAGGCGGTGCGCCAGATGGGTATCGTGCTCGCCGAGCATTTCCCGCGCGGCAGCGAAAATCCGAACGAACTGCCCGATCGCCTGATCGAACTCTGACAGGACAATCCATGACCCGCCCCTCCCCCGACACCCCCATCGAGACGCGGTGGGAAGGCCGCTTCATCGCGGTCAGACAGCAAGGGACGTGGGAATATGTCTCGCGGTCGCGCGGCATTCATGCCGCGGTGATCCTCGCGATCGATGAAGATGCCGACGGCCGTCACGTCATCCTGGTCGAGCAGTATCGCGTGCCGCTGAAGGTCAGGTGCCTCGAACTGCCCGCCGGGCTGGTCGGCGACGATACCGCGGGCGAAGCGGCCGAGAGTGCGGCGCAGCGCGAACTGGAAGAAGAAACCGGCTATCACGCCGATCATTGGCGCATCGTCGGCGAATTCTACAGCTCGCCGGGGATGGTCAGCGAAAGCTTCACCCTGCTCGTCGCGACCGGACTGACCAAAGTCGGCGATGGCGGCGGGGTCGACGGCGAAGACATCGTCGTTCACCGCATCCCGCTGGACGGCATAGCCGATTTCGTCGCGGCAAAGCGAGCCGAAGGCTGCGGGATCGACGTACGTGTCGCGATGCTGCTCGCGGGCGGGCTGCTCGCCGCCTAGCGCGCGCCGAAACGCCAGCGGAGTAGCGGGCGGGCCAACACAAGGCCGGCGAGAAAGCCGCCGACATGTGCCCAGATCGCGACCGCGCCGAACCCGCCGCCGCCCGCAAAACCGATGAGCAACTGGAGCCCGATCCACGCCGCGGCAAGCCACAGGGCACGGACCCAATGACCGGGGATCGGGCCGATAGCAGGCGCCCGCGAGCGGCTGAAGATCAGCGCGAAGACCGCGATCAGTGCCGAGATCGCGCCGCTGGCCCCGATCATCGGCACCGCCGATGCCGGATCGGCAAGATATTGCGCAAGTGCGCCGCCATAGGCGCCGGCGACAAGCAGAACCGCCATCGCCCTGGTGCCTAGCGGTGCCTCGAGCTGGCGGCCGATGAAGAGCAACACGAGCATGTTGAAGGCGATGTGCAGAACCCCGCCGTGCAGAAAGGCCGACGACAGCGGCGTCAGCACGGCAGGAACCATCGTTCCGGGCGGAAGGATCAGCTCGCTACCGAAACGCGCAGGGACAAACCCCGCGCGCACAATCGCATCGATCTGAAACCCGGTGATCGACAGGAGCACGAAAACGACAACACAGACGAGCGCATAGCCTGTGACGAGCGGTGCGTGCTGCGGCTTCATCGCCCCGACCTCGTCAAATGAATTCGATTTTCGTCACCAGATAATATTTGTCGCCCGCGGGCACGGTGACTTCGATCTCGTCGTCGACGCGGCGGCCGATCAGCGCGCGGCCGAGCGGCGAATTGTAGCTGATCTTGCCGTCCTTCGCATCGGCTTCGGCCTGCCCCACGATCTGGTAACGCACCGGCTTGTCGTCCTCGTCGGCGAGGGTCACCGTCGCGCCGAACACGATGCGGTCGCCCGACAGCGTCGTCGGATCGATCACCTGCGCGCGCGACAATTTGTCTTCGATATCGCCGATCGTCGCTTCGACCTGCCCCTGACGTTCTTTCGCGGCGTGATATTCGGCATTTTCCGAAAGGTCGCCATGCGCGCGCGCTTCCTCGATCGCATCGACGATCAGGGGGCGCTCGGCTTTGAGGGCAGAAAGCTGTGTGCTCAGCTTCTCGTAACCCTCTGCCAGCATCGGTACCTTTTCAACGCTTGCCATTATCCTGTTGTCCTTCGTCAATAATACAGCGCCAGCGAAACTGCGCCGGGCGGCTGCGCCGCTGTTCCGTAAATGTCGGGGGGTGGAGCGGTGCCTTCAATAATAGTCCTGAAGCGGCTTCACTTCAAGACTGTGCGCGCGCAATGCCCCGATCGCCTGGGTCGACGCATCGCTTGCCGCAGCGGTCGTGTAGTAGGCGATATCGGCGGCGAGCGCCGACGCACGGATCGATTGCGAGTCCTGCAGGCTCTGCCATCCCTCGGTCGTGTTGAAGATCAGCTGCACATCGCCGTCCTTGATCCGGTCGACGATATGCGGGCGGCCCTCGGCGACCTTGTTGACGCGCTCGACCTCGATCCCCTGCCCTGCCAGATAGTCGGCGGTGCCGCCGGTCGCGATCACCTGCCAGCCCCAGTCGGTCAGTTGACGCACTGCGCCGATGATACGCGGCTTGTCGCTGTCCTTGACCGATACGAAGACCCGGCCGGCCGTTGGCAGGCGGTCGCCCGCACCGAGCTGCGCCTTTGCAAAGGCGAGGTTGAAATTGCGATCGATTCCCATGACTTCACCGGTGGACTTCATCTCTGGCGACAGCACGGGATCGGTGCCGGGGAAGCGCGCGAAGGGGAAAACCGCTTCCTTCACCGCGACATGCGCGATGTCGCGGTTGATCTTCGGCAGGTCGGCGAGTTTCTCGCCCGCCATCACGCGCGCCGCGATCTTGGCGATCGGCGAGCCCACCGCCTTCGCGACGAAGGGCACGGTGCGGCTGGCGCGCGGGTTGACCTCGATCAAGAAGACCTCGTCGCCCTTGACCGCGAACTGGATGTTCATCAGCCCGCGAACTTCAAGCGCGCGTGCGAGCGCGTCGGTCTGGCGCTCGATCTCGGCGACGATTCCGGCCGACAGGCTGTACGGCGGGATCGAGCAGGCGCTGTCGCCAGAATGGACGCCGGCTTCCTCGATATGCTGGAGCACGCCGGCGACGACGACATCGGTGCCGTCGCAAAGCGCATCGACATCGACCTCGATCGCGTCACGCAGATAGCGGTCGATCAGCACAGGCGAGTCGCCCGACACCTGCACCGCGGTCTCGATATAATTTTCGAGCTGCGCCTGATCGTCGACGATCTCCATCGCGCGGCCGCCAAGCACATAGGACGGACGCGTCAGCACCGGATAACCGATGCGCGCCGCGACGGCGACAGCCTCTTCGCGGCTGCGCGCGATGCCGTTTTCGGGCTGCTTCAGGCCGAGCTTGTTCACCAGCGCCGCAAAACGCTCGCGGTCTTCGGCAAGGTCGATCGCATCGGGCGAGGTGCCGAGGATCGGAATGCCCGCTTCCTCCAGCGCTTGTGCGAGCTTGAGCGGCGTCTGACCACCGAACTGCACAATCACCCCGACGAGTTCGCCTTTCGACATTTCGACGTGCAGGATTTCCAGCACATCCTCGGCGGTCAGCGGCTCGAAATAGAGCCGGTCCGAGGTGTCATAATCGGTGCTCACCGTTTCCGGGTTGCAGTTGATCATGATCGTTTCATAGCCCGCCTCTTCGAGCGCGAAGCAGGCGTGGCAGCAGCAATAATCGAACTCGATCCCCTGCCCGATCCGGTTCGGACCGCCGCCAAGGATAACAACCTTTTTGCGGTCCGACGGGTTCGCCTCATTCTCGGGCTCACCGAAGGTCGGCGCTTCGTAGGTCGAATAGAGATAAGGGGTCTGTGCAGCGAACTCGGCGGCGCAGGTGTCGATCGTCTTGAAGACGGGTCGCACCCCAAGCTTGTGACGCAGACTCCGCACCTCGGCCTCGGTGACGCCGCCGGTCATCGCCTTCACCGCTTCGTGGATCAACCCGCTGCCGTGCGCGGCCGCGCTTTTCGATCCGGGGCGCAGGTTCGCCGACTGGAGCGCGAGATAGGCGAGGCGCTTGTCGGAGAAACCCATGGCCTTGAGCTTGCGCAAGCCTTCGGCATCGCGCGGCAGGCCGTTCTTGCATACATCCTGCTCGGCCGCGACGATCTCGGCGATCCGTTCGAGGAACCACATGTCGTAGCCCGCGACGCGGTTGATCTCGGCAAGCGGCAGCCCTTCGCGGATCGCCTGCGCGGCGTTGAGCAGCCGGTCGGGGGTGCGCTGCGCCAGCTCGTTGCGCAGCTGATCGTGGCTCGCGCCCTTCAGCCGCTCGACGAAGTTGAAGCCCGAGAGGCCGGTTTCCAGCCCGCGCAGCGCCTTTTGCAGGCTCTCGTGGATCGTGCGGCCGATCGCCATCACCTCGCCGACCGACTTCATCGCGGTCGACAGCGTCGCCTCGGCGCCCTTGAACTTTTCAAAGGCGAAGCGCGGGATCTTGGTGACGACATAATCGATCGTCGGTTCGAACGACGCCGGGGTCACGCCGGTGATATCGTTCATGATTTCGTCGAGCGTGTAGCCGACGGCGAGCTTCGCCGCGACCTTCGCGATCGGAAAGCCCGTCGCCTTCGACGCGAGCGCCGACGAACGCGACACGCGCGGATTCATCTCGATCACGATCAGGCGGCCGTCCTTGGGGTTCACCGCGAACTGCACGTTCGACCCGCCCGTTTCGACGCCGATCTCGCGCAGCACCGCGATGCTCGCGTTGCGCATGATCTGATATTCCTTGTCGGTCAGCGTCAGCGCCGGCGCGACGGTGATGCTGTCGCCGGTATGGACGCCCATCGGATCGACATTTTCGATCGAACAGATGATGATGCAATTGTCCTTGCGGTCGCGGACGACCTCCATCTCATATTCTTTCCAGCCGAGGAGCGATTCCTCGATCAGGACTTCGGTGGTCGGCGAGGCGATCAGGCCGCCGCGGACGATATGTTCGAACTCCTCGCGGTTATACGCGATGCCGCCGCCGGTGCCGCCCATGGTGAAACTGGGGCGGATGATCGACGGAAGCCCGGTGCGTTCGAGCACCGCGAACGCCTCGTCGAGCGTGTGCGCGATGCCCGAGCGCGCGCTTTCCAGCCCGATCTTGTCCATCGCGTCGCGGAACTTGATCCGGTCCTCGGCCTTGTCGATCGCCTCGGCATCGGCGCCGATCATCTCGACGCCATATTTCTCCAGCGTCCCGTCGTTGAACAAAGCCAGCGCGGTGTTGAGCGCGGTCTGCCCGCCCATCGTCGGCAGCACCGCGTCGGGGCGCTCCTTCGCGATGATCTTCGCGACGATCTCGGGCGTGATCGGCTCGACATAAGTGGCGTCGGCGAGGTCGGGATCGGTCATGATCGTCGCCGGGTTGGAGTTGACGAGGACGATGCGATAGCCCTCCTCCTTCAACGCCTTGATCGCCTGCGTCCCCGAATAGTCGAACTCGCACGCCTGACCGATAACGATCGGACCGGCGCCGATGACGAGGATGGATTGGATGTCGGTTCTTTTGGGCATTATTTTTTCTCTGTTTCGTCGGCCACCGGCCGTTTCATTTCAGCAATTTGTACCGACAGCTGCCATTCCTTTGCCACAGCAAGGAGGCAATTGATCGAGGATTTCGAATTCTGCTCGATGGGTACGGACAAGGTTCCATATCCATCCGGAGGCGGCATTTCAGTCGAGTATTCCCTAACTTGGCAGCGATGCGCCGACCGTCCCAAAAGCTGCCGAGCTTCGCTTTTCCGTGTCTCAAAGAAGGCCGCCGGAAAATCGTCTTTGATCACTAACCCAAGCTCAGCTTTGGGCTTCGATAGCATCTGTGCCCCGATCCAGCTTGCAGATGCCAGAACCGCACCAATAGTAATCCAGGTCAAGGCTTGGCGCCTCACCGCAGCCCACCGACAAACTTCTCGAACAGATAGAAGCTGTCCTGCGGACCCGGACTCGCTTCCGGGTGGTATTGCACGCTGAACGCATTTTTCCCCGTGATCGCGATGCCGCAGTTCGATCCGTCGAACAGGCTCTTGTGCGTTTCGACCACGCCCTTGGGCAGCGTCGCGGCGTCGACCGCGAAGCCGTGGTTCATGCTGGTGATCTCGACGACGCCATCCTCGGCGCGCTGCACCGGATGGTTCGCGCCGCGGTGGCCCTGATGCATCTTCACCGTCTTCGCGCCCGCCGCGATGCCGAGCATCTGGTGGCCGAGGCAGATGCCGAAGATCGGCACGTCGCGTTCGAGCAGCCCCTGAATGACCGGCACCGCATAGTCGCCCGTCGCCGCCGGGTCGCCGGGGCCGTTCGACAGGAACACGCCCGCGGGCTGATGCCCCAGCACTTCGTCGAGGCTCGCGGTCGCGGGCACCACGGTGACGCGCGCGCCCGCCTTCACGAGGTTGCGGAAGATATTGTCCTTTGCGCCATAGTCGATCGCCACGACATGCGGGCGTTCGCCGCCCTCTTCGGTCGCATAGCCATGCCCCAGCGTCCACGCGCCGCCGGTCCAGTCGCCGGTGTCGGTGCGGCTGACCGCCTTCGCAAGGTCCATACCTTCGAGCCCCGCCCAGCCGCGCGCTTTGGCGAGCAGCTCGTCGATGTCGAATTTGCCGTCGGGGCTGTGCGCGATCACGCCGTTCGGCGCGCCCGCATCGCGGATGCGGCGCGTCAGCGCGCGCGTGTCGATGCCCGCGAGCCCGATGACGCCCTGCTCGGTCATCCATTCGGGGAGCGTCTGGACGCTGCGGAAATTGCTCGGCGCCGTCGGCAGCTCGCGCGTGATCGCGCCGAGCGCACCATGCACGCCACGCTCCATATCCTCAGGGTTCGCGCCGACGTTGCCGATGTGCGGGAAGGTGAAGGTGACGACCTGCCCCGCATAGCTCGGGTCGGTCAGGATTTCCTGATAGCCCGTCATCGACGTATTGAAACAAATCTCGCCCACAGCGGCGCCGCTCGCGCCATAACCCACGCCCCACAGGATCGTGCCATCGGCAAGGACAAGAACACCCGTAGCCCCGGAAGGCTGGGTTTTGGGCGCGACTTTAGGCGCCACTGGGGGGTTGGCAGGTGCCATTCAACATGCTCCGGACGGGGGGCTAAACGGCCGACCAATTAGGCGGCAAAAAAGTGATTCACAAGCTATCGGATTATGAATCTTGCCGCTAGAGAGGGCCTTTCCGAAATTTGCAGCGCATGGGGACACGCATGATTCGTGACGACATCAAGGCTGCGCAGGTCGCCGCGATGAAAGCCGGCGACAAGGCGCGTCTGGGCACCATCCGGCTGATGCTGGCCAAGATCAAGGACAAGGACATCGAACTGCGCACCGGCACCGCGCCGGCCGACGACGATGTGCTCGTCACCGATGTGCTGCAGAAAATGGTAAAGCAGCGCCGCGAATCGATCGCCATGTACGAACAGGGGGGCCGCCAGGAACTCGCCGACATCGAAGCGGCCGAGGTCGTGGTGATCGAGGACTTCCTGCCCGCGCAGCTTTCGGACGAGGAAGCGACGGCGGCGATCAAGGCGATCGTCGTGGAACTCGGCGCCGGGAGCCTCAAGGATATGGGCAAGGTGATGGCCGCGGTGAAGGACCGGCTCGGCAGCCAGCTCGATATGAGCAAGGCATCGGGTTGGGTGAAGGCGGCGCTGTCCTGATCTTCGCCCCACGCGCCCGCTTGCGGGCGTGGGCGGGCGTGGGCATATTTCGACGATGAGCCTCACCCCGCAATGGCTGGACGAACTGCGCTCGCGTGTCACGCTGTCGACCCTCATCGGACGCACGGTGAAGGTCATTCGTGCCGGGCGCGAGTATAAAGCCTGCTGCCCCTTCCATAACGAGAAGACCCCCAGCTTCACGATCAACGACGAAAAGGGTTTCTACCACTGCTTCGGCTGCTCAGCGCACGGCGATGCGATCCGCTGGATGACCGACCAGCGCGGGCTGTCGTTCATGGACGCGGTGAAGGAACTCGCCGCCGAAGCCGGGATGGAGGTTCCCGCCGCCGACCCGCGCGCCGCGAAGAAAGCCGAGGAGCAGGCGAGCCTGCGCGATGTCGTGCAGGGGGCGGCCGACTGGTTCACGCAGCAACTCGGCAGCAGCAACGGCGCCCCGGCGCGCGAATATCTGGCGAAACGCGGTATTTCGGAAGCGACGCGCAAAGCCTTCGGCTTCGGCCTCGCGCCTGACAGCCGGAGCGCGCTGAAGGAAGCGCTCAAGAAATTCCCGACCGCGATGCTCGTCGAATCGGGGATGCTGATCGCGGTCGAAGAGAAAGAGCCTTACGACAGGTTCCGCGGCCGCCTGATGATCCCGATCCGCGATGCGCGCGGGCGCGTCATCGCGTTCGGCGGGCGCATTCTCGGCGACGGCGAACCCAAATATCTGAACTCCCCCGACACGCCGCTCTTCGACAAGGGCCGCGTTCTCTATAACCTCGACAAGGCCTCACCCGCGTCGCGGCAAACGAACCGCATCATCGTGGTCGAAGGCTATATGGACGTCATCGCGCTTGCCGAAGCGGGGATCGCCGACGCCGTCGCACCGCTCGGCACCGCGCTCACCGAAGCGCAGCTTGGGCTGATCTGGCGGATGGTGCCGGTGCCTGTGCTCTGCTTCGACGGCGACGCGGCAGGACAGAAAGCCGCGATGCGCGCCGCGATGCGCGCCCTTCCCCTCCTCCGCCCCGGCTTCAGCCTCGCCTTTGCGACGCTGCCCGCCGGGCAGGATCCCGACGATATCGTTCGCGCCCGGGGCGCCGAGGGCTTCGATGCGATCATCGATGAGACGCAGCCGCTCGTCGAGCGCCTCTGGGCGCATGAGGTCGCGGCAGGGCCGCTTGCGACGCCCGAGGAACGTGCCGCGCTCAAGACCCGCCTGCTCGCCCACGCCGACGCGATCGAGGATGCCGACGTCCGCCATCATTACCGCGAAGCCTTTCGCGAGCGGCTCGATGCGCTGTTCGCACGCAAACAGCCCGAGCGCGGAACACGCCAGCCGTGGGCCCCGAACCCGCCGCGCGGCGGACAATATGGGGGGAGCAATCGCCGCTTCGGTCCCGACCCGCGGTTGCAACCTCCGGCCGATGAAACGCGTTCCATCGGACAGGCCGGGATTTCAGCGCCCTATGTCGCTGCATTGATTGGCGGATTGCTGCGTTATCCCGAGGCGCTCCGGCGCAACGAGGAGGCGCTGACACGGTTGCCGGTGAGCGATTCAGGCGACGCCGAACTGCTCGGGGCAATGCTTGACAACGCAATGCGTCAGGAAGGGCTTGATTGCGAGGGGTTGCTTGCCATATTGGAGCCAATGAAAGTGTATAATAGGGCGACGACATTGCTCAGAGCCGACCGAATGCACTTCTCGTTCAATCGCAGGCTGGACAGCAAGGAAGAGGCCGCAGCGGCGCGGGAAACGGCGCTTCGCGACCTTGACGAATATATCGGCGTGCTCGTGACGCAGCCCGAAATCCGCTCTCGGCTTGCCGAAGCCACCGCGGATTACATGCGCACGATGGACGACGAAGGCCATGCACGGCAGCAAAAGCTGCGCGCGATGGATGAGGATTTGACCCGCCGACTGGCCGCGCTGTCCGAAAGCAGCAGCCAGTAACGACCAACTTTAATGCCCGCAGGCAGGAACAATATATGGCCACCAAAAGCACCGCCGCCGACACCGACACCGACGCTCCGCTGATCGACCTCAACGAGGCCGACGTCAAAAAGCTGATCGCGCGCGGCAAGAAGCGCGGTTACCTGACCTATGACGAGCTGAATGCGGCGCTGCCGCAGGACGAGATGTCGTCCGAGCAGATCGAGGATATCATGTCGGCGATCTCCGACATGGGCATCAACATCGTCGAAAGCGACGAGGATGTGCAGGAAGAAGCCGAACAGGAGCAGGACGACGACGTCGACGTCAGCGCCGGCACCGGATCGGTTTCGAACCCCGCAATCGAAAAGAAGAAGGAAACGGTCGATCGCACCGACGATCCCGTTCGCATGTACCTGCGCGAAATGGGCGCGGTCGAATTGCTCAGCCGCGAAGGCGAAATCGCGATCGCGAAGCGCATCGAGGCCGGCCGCGACACGATGATCCTCGGGCTTTGCGAAAGCCCGCTGACCTTCAACGCGATCATCGACTGGTCGAACGCGCTCAACAACGGCGAGATGCAGCTTCGCGAGATCGTCGATCTCGAAGCGATGCTGTCGAAGGACCCGGCGCCTGAAAATCTCGATGAGGAAGGCGCCGAAGACGACGGCGAGATCAGCGAAAAGACCGCCGGCGTCTCGTTCAAGGACGAGGACGAGGTCGAGGAAGAACCCGCCGCCGATGGCGACGACGAGGACGGCGAAGGTTCGTCGGGCAAGCGCGAGAGCTTCGAAGAGGATGAGGAAGACAACACCCTCAGCCTCGCCGCGATGGAAGAGCTGCTGAAGCCCGACGCCCTCGAAAAGTTCGCGAACATCACCAAGAGCTTCAAGGCCTTCTCGAAGCTGCAGGACGCGCGTCTTGAGTCGCTTTCGGGCGGTGAGGAATTCCCGGCGGCATCGGAAAAGAAGTACCACAAGCTGCGCGAGGAACTCACCGCGCAGGTTGAAAGCGTGCAGTTCCATGGCACCAAGATCGAATATCTCGTCGATCAGCTCTACAGCTACAACCGCCGCCTGACCGCGCTCGGCGGCCAGATGCTGCGCCTTGCCGAACGCCACAAGGTGCCGCGCAAGTCGTTCCTTGACAATTATGTCGGGCGCGAGCTCGAAGAAAACTGGATCGAGGGCGTCAGCGGCATCGACAAAAAATGGGCCGCCTTCGCCGAGAATGAAGCGGGCGCGGTCGACCGTATCCGCATCGAGATTTCGGAAATCGCGCAGGCCGCGGGCATGAGCCTGACCGAATTCCGCCGCGTGGTGAATATGGTCCAGAAGGGCGAGCGCGAAGCGCGCATCGCCAAGAAGGAAATGGTCGAGGCGAACCTGCGCCTCGTGATCTCGATCGCGAAGAAATATACGAACCGCGGCCTGCAGTTCCTCGACCTCATTCAGGAAGGCAATATCGGTCTGATGAAGGCGGTCGACAAGTTCGAATACCGCCGCGGCTACAAGTTCAGCACCTATGCGACCTGGTGGATCCGGCAGGCGATCACCCGCTCGATCGCCGACCAGGCGCGCACGATCCGCATCCCGGTCCATATGATCGAGACGATCAACAAGCTCGTCCGCTGCAGCCGCCAGTTCCTCCACGAAAGCGGCCGCGAGCCGACACCGGAGGAAATGGCCGAGCGTCTGTCGATGCCGCTCGAAAAGGTTCGCAAGGTGATGAAGATCGCCAAGGAGCCGATCAGCCTCGAAACGCCGATCGGCGACGAGGAAGACAGCCACCTCGGCGATTTTATCGAGGACAAGAATGCCGTCATCCCGGTCGACGCCGCGGTGCAGTCGAACCTCAAGGAAACGGTGACCCGCGTTCTGGCGTCGCTTACCCCCCGCGAGGAGCGCGTTCTCCGCATGCGTTTCGGCATCGGGATGAACACCGACCACACGCTCGAAGAGGTGGGTCAGCAGTTCAGCGTGACGCGCGAACGTATCCGCCAGATCGAGGCGAAGGCGCTCCGCAAGCTGAAGCACCCGTCGCGCAGCCGCAAGATGCGCAGCTTCCTCGACCAGTAACGGCGCAAAAAAATCGAAGATCACACGGGCGGCCGCAAGGCCGCCCGTTTTTCTTCAAGGACTGACCTTCAAGGGCTGACGCGGTCGAGAATGCCGATCCCCGGGCCGCCGCGATGGAACCGGATCAGTCCCTGACCGCGACGATCAGATATTTGCCGGCATAGCTTTCGAGCTTCGCCCCCGGCGATCTTGGCGGTTTCACCAGATAGCGTATTACGTCCCCGGTTTCGGCCGCGGCATCGGGGGTCTGGTAAATGACCTTGCTCCTCCCCGTCGCTGCAAGTTCGCCGAGCGTCGTCACCAATGCGGCCGGCGTATCGCAAATGAAAATCTGGATCGTCATTGCTCAATTCCCTGCCGTACAATGGGTGGCGACGATTTGTCTCACGCGCTGTTCATAGTCGGCGTCCTGATCGAACAAATAGTCGGTGAGCGCGGGCTCTCCCTCGCGCGCAGCGGCCAGCAGCGCGTCGGCGGTGGGCGCCAACACCGCGTCGGCAGTCAATCCGGACTTGAAGGGCGCACCCTGATCAGGACGAGCGAAACAGGTCATGATGGCGCGTACCAACAATGCGCGATTCTGACCGATTCTGGTTCCGTCATCGAAGCTCGACCGGACTACAGCGGGCGTAAGCCCATATTGTCGGGCGAGCGCAGCCTCGTCCGCCGCGACCCGCGTCATCAGATAATTCAGGCATTGCTGCTGGATCGCGCCTGGCGCGTCGGGATTGGAAATCGTGCGAATGCAGAAAAGCTGCGTTTCATCCTGCGCGAACGTGTTCCCGACGATCTTTTCGACGGTCAGCGCGACGGCGGCAACCGCGTCGGCGCGTGCGTCGTCGTCGGCGAAATCCGCCATCCCGGTCGTCGAAGCCGACGACAGGCCCAGCCCGCTGCGGCTTCCGCGGACCAGATCGTCGTAGCGCGCCTGCGCGAGGTCGCGCGCCGTCTTGCTCTTGTCGAGCGCGCCCTGCGCGTCGTCGCATGCCGTCAGCCTGGTGGTTTCGTCGGCGGCAAGCGCCGGCGTACCGGCCGCCTTCTTCTGTCGCAGTGCGGCGCAATTCCCTGCCGGCACGTCGGCTTCGGCCAGTTTCTTGACTTTGGCAGCAACCTCTTCTTCGGCCGTCTTCAATTCGGTCTGCCCCGCGACGAGAAGCTTCACCATTTCGGTCGGATTATATCCGGTGGAAGCGCTGCCGCCGGCGGCAATCGAAACCGCCCGGGGCGTGATCGATCCCGTCAGCTGCTCGATCGCGAGAATCGACACCATGACCCGCTGGTCGCGCACAGCGACAATCGGAAGCTCGTCGCGACTGATCGCACCGCTGAGATAGCGTTCGCAGGTCCGGAACATCATTTCGCGAAGCATCGTCACGGTTTGCGTGCGCGCGATCGTCGCACCCGTTTCAGCGCTGGAAAAGGCCGCCTGCAGCGCAGCGCTGACACTTTTCGGACTGTTTTCAATACCGAAGCTGCCACCACCACTCGCCGACGCGCCCAGCACCGTGAAGACATCCGGACTGGCCTCCGCACAGAAACGCCGAAAGACGGGATCATTTGCGCCGGCTTTTTCCCACTGACTGAGAAGTATTCTCTGGCGGGCGTCGACGCTGATCGCGACAGGATCCGTGCCTATAATTGCCGTTTGACGATATATTGCGCCCGAGCATCCGGAAAGTGCCAGAACAATGGCGACGATTATCCATATGCGGTGAATCATTTACTTCCCCCCGAAAGTAACCATTCCAATAATACCAAATTCCCGAAGGAGGAAAAGACCCATTTGCAAGGGAAGAATCCTCGATCGATCCGCTTCGGATGAATGCGACGCCTGACCGGCTTGGCGGCGGGTGATCCACGGCGAAAATGCTGCGACGCACAATTTTTTCCGCCACCACTCTTTAAATCTTCATATTTGTCCACCAGATAGCGCTTGGTCGGCATGCGGGGCTTCATGAGCGGTTCAGGCTCCACCCATCAAATGGCAACCAGTCCCATCAAACGGGAAATGATTCACGGTTCAGAGCAGGCGGCCCGACGCGGCTGACACAAAAAAGCTTGAAAATCCTGGGGCTCGCAAAAACTGGCACGGCCTTTGCGATGCATCGGGCATCGGCGCGGGGCAGTGCTCGCAGCCAAAGGGAAAGACGAAAAAATGGAAAACGAAACCACCAATCTCTTCCGCCGCCGCGACACCTTCTTCGGTATCTGCGAGGCCGTGGGCCAGGACTTCGGCTTCAACCCCCTGTATCTTCGCCTCGCGTTCATCGCGCCGCTCTTCTTCTTCCCGGCGCAGACCTTCATGGCCTATTTCGCGCTCGGCCTCATCGTGCTGGCCTCGCGCCTGCTCTTTCCGGCGAAGGCCACGGCTGCCCAGCCGGCGCTGAGCGGGGTGGAAGCCAATGCGCCCAAGGGTGAAAAGACCGAGGAGTTCGCGATCGCAGCATAAGGCGGAACCGGCCGGACACACTCTCTCCCCAGTCCGGCCGTTCGCCCGTATGATGAGGCCGGCAAGCTTCCCCTGGAGTTTGCCGGCCTCCTTGCCTTGTCCCTGACTGGAACAGGCGGTCGGGCAAATCGGCGTCCGCATATAAACGCGACGTTTACGACGTTGCCCTATGACCGATTCTCAGCAATTCCATCGGCTTGGGCTCGCGCGCCCCGGCCCCAGCGAGGATCAAGCGTTGAGCCAGTCGACCCAGCCCAAGGTGCAGACGCGCGGCGTCGCCGAAATGCTCGATTCGCTGGTCGCCAGCGAGGGCACGGGCGCGCATCCGCATGTCCGCTCGGGCGCGCTGTCGAGCGCCCCCGAAGCGATGCGCAACCTCGCCGATGCCGTCCATTTCCTTTGCCTTCTCCACGGGCGCTATCCGGGCGTCATCGACAATGCCGCGCGCAAGGCAGTCGATCCCGCATCGCACGAGTGGATGGAGGAGGCAGCCGAAGCCTTTGCGCAGGAACGCGCCTTCCTGTCGAAGATCGCCTCCGCCGTCGGCCCCGTGCCGAGCACGCAGGGCCAAGCGCAATGCGAGGCTGCGGTCGCGGCGCAGCGCAAGGCGATCGACATGCTCGCCGAATCGGACCGGCACGGTTGCGCCCTCGGTGCCGCGATCGCGCTGGCGCTCGACTGGCGCACCATCCGTGTCCTGCTCGACATCAGCGCGCAGCGGCTCGACCTCGCACCGCCGACCTGCACGCTTCCCGATCTCCGCGAAACCGCACGCCTCGCCGGCGCCGTCGCCGACACGCCGGCGGTCGAACGCGCGATGGTGTTCGGGGCCCAGCAACTGATCGCCCAGCATAGCGGACTGTGGGACCTGATGTCCGCTCGCGCCGCCAGCCGCCTGCATCCATAATCCCGATCTCCCCTCCCGATTGCGGGAGGGGAGATTGGGTTGCACCCTCCCTCCGTCACCGCTATGCCCGCTTGACGTTCACGTTAAGGGAAAGGCAGCGCACGATGCGTTTCGAAGGTACCAGCGCCTATATCGCCACCGACGATCTGAAGGTCGCGGTCAACGCCGCGACCCTGCTGCGCCGCCCGCTGCTCGTGAAGGGCGAACCCGGCACCGGCAAGACCGTGCTGGCGGAGGAAATCGCCAAGGCCTTCGACGCGCCGCTGATCACCTGGAACATCAAGTCGACGACGAAGGCGCAGCAGGGCCTGTACGAATATGACGCGGTCGCGCGCCTGCGCGATGGCCAACTCGGCGAAGAGCGCGTCCACGACATCCGCAATTACATTCGCAAGGGCAAATTGTGGGAGGCGTTCACCAGCCCCAAGCTGCCCGTTCTGCTGATCGACGAGATCGACAAGGCCGACATCGAATTCCCGAACGACTTGCTTCAGGAACTCGATCGCATGGCGTTCCACGTCTACGAGACCGACGAGACGGTGACCGCGAAGGAACGGCCGATCGTCGTCATCACCTCGAACAATGAAAAGGAACTGCCCGACGCGTTCCTGCGCCGCTGTTTCTTCCACTATATCAAGTTCCCCGATCGCGACACGATGGCCGAGATCGTCGAGGTCCACTTCCCCGGTATCCAGAAAACGCTGGTGTCCCGTGCAATGGACATCTTCTACGAGGTCCGCGAGGTGCCGGGCCTGAAGAAAAAGCCGTCGACGAGCGAGCTCATTGACTGGCTGAAACTGCTGCTGAACGAGGACATGCCGCTCGAGGTTCTGCAGAACCGCGATGTCGGCAAGGCGATCCCGCCGCTTCACGGAGCGCTGCTCAAGAACGAACAGGACGTGATGCTGTTCGAAAAGCTGGCGTTCATGGCGCGGCGTCAGGGATAGGCCGATGCCCGTTGCCGGCCAATGCCTTTGTGGCGCGGTAAAGATTGCGGTCGAAGGCAACGCTCTTGGCGGGCGGACATGCTGGTGCCGGACGTGCCAGAAATTCGGCGGCGGCAACGGGACAACCAACGCTTTCTTTCGCGATGACGCCATTGCGACCGAAGGCGAACTGAGCTGGTATGAGAATATCGCGGACAGCGGCAATGTCACGCGACGCGCCTTTTGCTCCAATTGCGGATCGCATGTCTTCACCATGGGGTCGGGCGCGCCGGGATTTCGCGGCATACGTGTCAGCATGTTCGACGACAGCAATGCCTTTCCGCCGCAAGCAGTCATCTGGACCGACAGCGCGCCAAGCTGGGCGGCCCTCGATCCCGCACTGCCGCATTTTCCGAAAGCCCCGCCTCCACCGTCGCAGCAGGATCGCTAGCCGAGACGAATAGCAGGGTGCGGCGTTATAGCTGGTAAGCGACCTCGACATCGCCCCAGCGGCGACCGTTGATGACGGCCGGCATGTAGACGTTGCGCACCGTGACATAATTGATCCCGTCGCCTTCCTGCCGATAGACAGTCATGAAGAAGGGCGCGGTGCTTCGCTTTGCTGCCATGTCGGTTTCGTCGAGCAGAATACGGCCGTTGCGGCAATGCGCGGTATCATGTTCGAGGTCACCGGTCGGCGCGCGCGAACATTCGGTGATGTGCGTCGGCAAAAAGCCGTTCATGTCGCCCGCCGACGACATCTTGATCTCGGGATGGCTGGCAACGATGCGATCGAACAGCGGGCGCCAATGGGCGTCGGCCCAGTCGCAGAGCGTCGTGCGAAAACGTTCGGGGTTCGAATTCGGCACGCGGACATAGTGGGTGTCGAAAAGCTGTTCCATCGACAGTTCGCCGTGCGCAACCGCGCGTTCGGCCAGCCCGACGAATTCGTCGCGGACCTTTGCTGCCAGTTCGACGATCGCGGAATCCTGCGGAGAGACGCCCGCCGAGATCACCGCGTTGAACATGCGGTTTGACACATGCTCCATCGACAGGATCGAATCGCGCGTGCCTACCAGCGTCGAGCTATTGTCGCGCACCGAGGTTACGATGCTGTCGAGCGCCTCGCGCACCTTCGCCCCATTGGCATGCACCATAGCCGAACTTTGCGCGATGCGGTCGCTCTGGTCGTCGAGAAGCGCGACAAGGTGCGTCGCATCGTGCAGCGCGTCGGTGATCGTTTCGAACTGCGTTTCGGCGCGGCTCGACTGCTCGACCCCCGACTGGATTTCGGCGACCAGTCCGCTCGCCTCCGTCGCGAGGCTGCCGATGCTGCGACGGATTTCGTCAGTGGCGCTGCGCGTGTTCTGCGCGAGTTTCTTCACCTCGGCGGCAACGACCGCGAAGGTGCGGCCGGCATCGCCGGCGCGCTCGGCCTCGATCGCGGCATTGAGCGCGAGCATGTTGGTGGTCTTGGCGATCGATTCAATCGACTGGCTGACCTGCTGAACCTGCTCCATCACCGCGGCGAAATTGGTGACGTGCGTGCCCAGCCGCGCGACGAGGTCGATGACCGACCGGAATTCGGTCACCGCGGCGTTGACGCGTTCGGCGCCGGTATCGAGCTGCTCGCACGCTCGCGCCGACAGGATTTTCGCCTCGTCGGTCGAATCGGCGATCTGGCGCTGGTCGGCCTCGAGGCTGACGACATATTCCTCGAGCCGGCCAAGTTCGGCGACCTGCCGATCCATCTGGTCGGTCGCACGTTCGATACGCCCTGCCGCGTCGCTGCACCCGACGGCCAGTTCGCCACAATCGCTCGCGACCGACTGGTCGAGCATCTGCGCGGCGGGGTTGATCGGATCGAATTTCATTGGCTTGCCCACGTCCCTGAATGATCGACGGGATATGCCCGACATTGGTTAACGGGGCGTCAACCCGGCATAGCTTTACGTTCACGTAAAGTGATTGCGCACGCGCCTCGAAAGCGATACCCCTTGCCCATGTTTTTCGGCTTTCTCGACGAGCTTCGCGCCGCGGGCATTCCCGCCAGCCTGAAAGAGCATCTGATGCTGCTGGAGGCGCTCGACCGCGAGGTGATCGACCGCAGTCCCGAGCAATTTTACTATCTCTCCCGCGCGATCTACGTGAAGGACGAAGGCCTGCTCGACCGCTTCGATCAGGTGTTCAACAAGGTCTTCAAGGGGATCATCTCCGACTATGGCCAGAACCCGGTCGACGTCCCGGCCGACTGGCTGAAAGCGGTCGCCGAGAAATTCCTCACCCCCGAGGAAATGGCCGCGATCGAGTCGCTCGGCGACTGGGACAAGATCATGGAGACGCTGAAGGAGCGGCTCGAGGAACAGCAGAAACGCCACGAGGGCGGAAACAAGTGGATCGGCACCGGCGGCACCTCGCCCTTCGGCAATTCGGGCTATAATCCCGAGGGCGTGCGCATCGGCGGCGAGAGCAAGCACAAACGCGCGCTCAAGGTTTGGGAAAAGCGCGAGTTCCAGAATCTCGACAACACCAAGGAACTCGGCACCCGTAACATCAAGATCGCGCTCCGCCGCCTGCGCAAATTCGCGCGCGAGGGCGCGGCGGACGAGCTCGACATTCCCGGCACGATCGACGGCACTGCAAGGCAGGGCTGGCTCGACATCAAGATGCGCCCGGAGCGGCGCAATGCGGTCAAGCTGTTGCTGTTCCTCGACGTCGGCGGATCGATGGACCCCTTCATCAAGCTCTGCGAAGAGCTGTTCAGCGCCGCAACCACCGAATTCAAGAATCTCGAATTCTTCTATTTCCACAACTGTCCGTACGAAGGCGTGTGGAAGGACAACAAGCGCCGCTGGTCCGAACGCCACCAGATGTGGGACATTCTCCACAAATACGGCCATGATTATAAAGTGATCTTTGTCGGCGACGCATCGATGTCGGCCTATGAAATCACCCATCCCGGCGGCAGTGTCGAACATTTCAACGAGGAGTCCGGCGCGGTCTGGCTCCAGCGCATCACCCATGTCTATCCTGCCGCGGTCTGGCTGAACCCGGTGCCCGAAGCGCATTGGGGCTACACACAGTCGGTGAAGCTGATCAAACAGCTGATGAACGACCGCATGTATCCGCTCAGCCTCGCCGGGCTCGACGATGCGATGCGCGAGCTGACGCGAAAGCATTGACCGGCGCATGACGCTTCGCCGACAATTTCAGCGTTGGTTCGGCCGCTACGAAATCAGCGACCCGCGGCCGATCGCCGCAGACGCACCCTATACTTTCGAACTTCCGTCCGAAAATGAATTGCTTGCCGTCGCGCCGGGTGACCTCGTCAAGCTGTTGTTCCGATCGATTCCAGCGGGCGAATGGGAAAGAGAACGCATGTGGGTCATCGTCACCGACACCGATGGCGTACGCATGACGGGGACGCTCGATAATGAACCCGCCGACATGCCGCAGCTCAAGGCCGGCGACCGCATACGTTTCGATCGCGGCCATATCATCGATATCAGCTGGAACGAGGATCGCGCGACGCCTCCCCCGCCTGCATCCGCCAGCCGGGATTATTGGGACCGCTGTTTCGTGGACAATGCGATCCTCGACGGGCAGCGCCAAGTCGAATTTCTTTATCGCGAGGAGCCCGATCCACCGCGCGAGGGCGACAAGTTTCCCGACAGCGGCTGGCGGATCGAGAGCGACCCGCCCGATGCGTTCGACGTCGATAGCGGCAATCCGCCCTTCAGCTATGTTGCGCTCGGCGCCGTGCTCAACCGCGATGACAGCTGGCTACACCTGATTGATGAGCCGGTCGGCAGCGCATTCGAGCGCGACCCGGGCACAGGGCTGTTCGTCCCGGCGGAAATGCCGGTCGAGGATTCCGAGTGAAACGTCTCGAAATCGTCCACCGCTCCGGCTAATCCGCAACGATGATCGACCTCCCCCTCGTCACCATCCTGCTCCTCACGGGCTTCATCAACCTGATCGGCGCGCTCGCCTATGCCGCGCGCATCGCAGGTGTTCGCACGCGTCGGATCGCCATGTCGTTCGCGCTGTTCAACATCCTCGTGCTCTTTTCGCGCACGTCGAACAGCTTTTTGGGCCCTTTCCTCGCCAAGCGGATCGAAACGCGCATTCACGACGGTAGCGGCGCGTCGCTCTTCATCGACATGCAGTTCGTCCTCGCCGCCGCAAGTGTCGCGACCTTGATCGGCATCCTGCTTGTTCCCACCGGGCAGCGGATGTTTGCCACCGCGATCGGCTGGTATCAGGACAACCGCTCGACGACGAAACTCGCGCTGAAGGCGGTGAGCCCGAGCGGGCTGCGCACGCTGCGCCGCTCGCTGACCTTCCCCAGCCTCGCGCACCTCAAGGGGTGGCAGATGCCGAAAGGGATCGGCTGGGGCGTGCTGATCGCCAATTGTCTCGCCCAGTCCCTGCTCGCCGTCGGCGTCGTCGCCTCGCTCTATGCCGGCTATCTCGCGCCCGAATTTCGCGTCACCGCCTCGCAGCTTTCGGCGCTGATCAACGGCTTCGCGACGATACTCCTGTTTGCCTTCATCGATCCGCAGCTCTCGGTAATGACCGACGACGCGGTCGAGGGCAAAGTCGACGAAGCCGATTTCCGCCGCGCCATAACCTTCATCTCGCTGAGCCGCCTTGCCGGCACGGTGCTCGCGCAGGCGCTGTTGCTCCCCGCGGCGGCGCTGATCGCTTACGTCGCCGTCTATGTCTGAGCCCGGCGGGGCTCACAGCCGCTTCCATGCCGTCCGCTCGCGGCTGGAAGCGATGGCGGTCACGTCCGGACCGCGCGGCTGGTTTCTCGAGTTCCTCGTTTTCGGTTTCAAGCAGGGCTGGGCGTGCCTGTTCGGCGCGCTGATGCTCGCGCTCTTGCTGGGCACGCATCTGTTCTGGCCCGATGACGCCCCGCTCCACCGCTACGACGCGATCACGATCGGCGCGGTGCTGATCCAGCTCGGCATGCTTGCCTTCCGGCTCGAAACGCCGAAGGAGGCCCTCGTCATCCTGATCTTTCACATCGTCGGCACGGTGATGGAGCTGTTCAAGACTGCCGCCGGATCGTGGCAATATCCCGAGGCCAGCCTGCTCCACATCGGCGCCGTGCCGCTCTTCTCGGGCTTCATGTACGCCGCGGTCGGCAGTTATATCGCGCGCGTCTGGCGCATCTTCGACTTTCGCTATTCGGACTATCCCCCGACGTGGATGAGCTTCGTCCTTGCCGCCGCCATCTACGTCAACTTCTTCGCGCACCACTGGCTGCCCGATATTCGCTGGCTGCTGTTCGCCGCGACCGCGCTGCTCTTCTGGCGCTGTCAGGTGTGGTTCCGCCCGCTCCACGTCCACCGGCGCATGCCTCTGCTCGTCGGCTGGGCGCTCGTCGCGCTGTTCATCTGGTTCGCCGAGAATATCGGCACCTTCGCGCGCGCGTGGACCTACCCCAGCCAGGATGATGGCTGGCACATGGTGGGCCTCGAAAAACTCGGCAGCTGGTATCTGCTGATGATCATCTCTTTCGTGCTCGTCAGCCTCGTCCAGCAACCGAAGGCGCCGGACTAACCGAACGGCTTGTCGATCGACGGCGGCGGCTCGCTGAACCACTTCGACCCGCTGTCGGTCATGTAGAAGCAATCTTCCAGCCGGATGCCGAACTCGCCGGGAATATAGATGCCGGGTTCGTTCGAGAAGCACATGCCCGGCGCGAGCTTCGTCATTTCACCGCGCACGAGGTTGACCGGTTCGTGCCCATCAAGACCGATCCCGTGGCCGGTGCGGTGCGACGTGCCGGGCAGCTTGTAGCCGGGACCCCAGCCGAGGCTTTCATAATAGGCGCGTACTGCATCATCGACCTTGCCCGCGGGCGTACCGGGTTTCGCGGCGGCGAAGGCAACGTCCTGCCCCTTGCGCATCTGGTCCCATACCTGCCGCTGGCGTGCCGTCGCCTTGCCATAGACGAAGGTCCGCGAGATGTCGGATTGATAGCCGTGCACCGTCGCGCCGCAGTCCATGAGCACGACTTCGCCGCTTTTCACCGCCTGCGGCTTGCCCGACCCGTGCGGATAAGCGCTCGCCTCGCCGAGCAGGATCAGTTCGAACTCGCTCTTGCCGCCGAGCGCCCTCGTCGCGGCCGCCATGATCGCGCCTATGTCGGCCGGCGTCATCCCCGCCTCGACCCGCGGCGCGGTATGCCGATAGGCGGCGAGCGTGATGTCGGCGGCGATCTGCATCAGCGCGATTTCCGCAGGCGACTTGTGCATGCGGCACCCGCGCACGACGGGCGCGCCATTGACAACCGTCGCCTGCGGCATCGCTTTCTCGAGGCCATCGACGGCGAAATAGCGCACCGTTTCCTCGACGCCGATCTTGCCCTTCGCCAGCCCGCGCTTGCCGAGCCACGCCGCAACCGCCGCAAGCGGATTCTCGTCCTCGTTCCACGTCAGCACTTCGGCCTCGACGCCCAGGCTTTCGCGCACCGACGGTTCCTCGAAAAAGGGTGTGACGATTGCGACCTCGCCTTCGCGCGTCAGCACCGCGGCCGTCAACCGCTCGCTGCGCCACCATTCGACGCCGGTGAAATAGATCAGGCTCGACCCCGGCTCGATCAGCAGCGCTCCGATATCGTTCGCGCGCATCAGCTCCTTCGCCTTGGCGATCCGCGCCATGCGCTCGGCCTTGCCGATCGGGACCGCCTTGGCGGCAAGGTTGGGAAGAGCGGCGGTATCGGCTGTCAGCACCGGCACCGGTAACGCCGCTGCCAGCCCGCCGATTGCCGCGGTGCCCAGAAATTGCCGTCGCTGCATCACCTTTCCCCTCGTCAATATATCAGCAGGTCGGCGGTCTCTTCGCGCCATGCCGCCTCGTCGGGCAGCGCCAGCGCATCAAGATCTCCGGCCCCTGCGCCCGCGTCGTCGACCCACTCGCGCAGGCCCGGGCCGCCGTTGATCACGTCGATGGCAAGCACATCGTCAGTGTACTCATATTTGAAATCCTTACCGCGCCAGATCGGATAATCGGGATAGATGCTGCGGATCGCCTTGAAGCCCAGCGCCTGCACGCGCCACGGCTGAAACGCATCGTCGTCGTACCAAGGGCCGTCGGCATGGATATGCACGCCGCTGTTGAGCTCCCCCGCATGCTTGTGAAAGGTCGGCTGGAACCAGATATCGCGCAGCTTGCATCCGCCGAGCCATTGCGGCGCGAGGCGCTGCATTTCGGCGATAACCGCCCTAGCATCGATATCAGGCGCGCCGAACAGTTCGAGCGGGCGGGTCGTCCCCCTGCCCTCGCTCAAGGTCGCCCCTTCGACCATCACCGTCCCGGCATAGGCACGCGCCATATTGATGTTCGCGGCGTTCGGGCTGGGGTTGATCCACACGCGGCTTTCCGGCCAGCCGAAACCGGGTCCCTTCGGATCCCAGCCTTCCATCCCGATCACGCGGTAATCGACGTCGAGGCCGAAGTGGCGGATGAACCAGTGCCCCATCTCGCCCATCGTAAGGCCGTGGCGCATCACCATCGGTCCCGCGCCGACGAAACTCTCCCAGCCGGGCAGAAGCCGTGTGCCTTCAACCGGGCGCCCCGCGGGGTTGGGCCGGTCGAGCACCCACACCGCCTTGCCGTGCGCGGCGGCGGCTTCGAGGATGTAGAGCAGGGTCGTCACATAGGTGTAGATGCGGCAACCCAGATCCTGCAGGTCGACGAGCATCACGTCGAACGTGTGCATCGACTGCCCGCTCGGCCGCCGCACCTCGCCGTACAGGCTGAATACCGGCATGCCATAGGTCGGATCGGTGAAGTCGGGCGACTCCATCATATTGTCCTGAAGGTCACCGCGTACGCCATGCTGCGGCCCGAAAACGGCCGTAATATCAAGCCCGGCAGCGACGAGCGCATCAAGGCTGTGGGTCAGATCGGCGGTGACCGAAGCAGGATGCGCGAGCAGCGCGACGCGCTTGCCTTCGAGCGGTTTGCGAAGCGCCGGATCGGCGAGCAGGCGGTCAATACCGAATTGGAAAGTCATGCCGCGTCGGGTGCCCCAAGCGTGAGCGCAAAGCAATCGGGATGATGGAAATCGGGTTTGCCGGGCGGGTGCGCGAGCGCCCAATAGCTTTTGGTGCCCCCGACTTCCTCGATCACGGCGGAGAGTGCGAGCTTCGCGCCCATGTCGGGAAAAATGCCCGGCTCGATGTGCAGCGCATAGGTTTGCTCGCTGCGTTCGGCGGATATTTCCCATGGCGCCAGTTCGTCGGAACGCAGCAGCGAGCGGTAGTCGTCGAACTGGTAACAGGCCCAGCGGCCATCGGGGCTGTAGTTGAATTCGGTATAGTCGGGCTGCCCCTCTTCGGTCAGGAACGCTTCGAAGCAGGTGCTTTGCCACAGTCCGTCGGTCGCGCTGTCGGCGATGACCAGTTCGCCCTCGCCGTTCGGCAGGACCAGTTCGCCAATCGCACCCTCGACAATATAACGCAGCGCAAAACCGTCGTCGAACGACAGGCTCACGTCGACCGCGACCGACCGCACCGCCTTTCCCGGCGTATCGGGATGACAGATCAGTTCCCTGCGCATGCTATCCAAATATCAAACCCCATGCTAAGCGCCCGCCCGCTATGACCAGTTACAAATCCGACCTGCTGCGCCTGCTCGACGAACGAGGCTATATCCACCAGACGACCGACGCGGAAGGGCTCGATGCGCTCGCCGCCAAACAGATCGTCCCGGGATATATCGGGTTCGACGCGACCGCGCCGTCGCTGCACGTCGGCAGCCTCGTCCAGATCATGATGCTCCGCCGGCTGCAACAGACCGGGCACAAGCCTGTCGTCCTGATGGGCGGCGGGACGACGCGGATCGGCGACCCGACGGGTCGCGACGAAAGCCGCAAGATGTTGTCGGACGAGACGATCGCCGCGAATATCGCTTCGATCTTCAGCATCTTCCAGCAGTTCCTGACCTTCGGCGACGGCCCGACCGACGCAGTGATGGTCGACAATCAGGACTGGCTCGGCCGGCTCGGCTATATCGAGCTGCTGCAGGAAGTCGGCACGCACTTCACGATCAACCGCATGATGACGTTCGATTCGGTCAAGCTGCGGCTTGAACGCGAACAGCCGATGACCTTCCTCGAATTCAATTACATGATCCTGCAGGGCTATGATTTCCGTCATCTGTCGAAAGATATGGGCGTGCGACTGCAGATGGGCGGGTCGGACCAGTGGGGCAATATCGTCAACGGGATGGAGCTTGGCCGCCGGATGGACGGCGCCGACCTCTATGGCCTGACGACTCCGCTGCTCACCACCGCTGCGGGCGCCAAAATGGGCAAAACCGCCGCCGGCGCTGTCTGGCTTAATCCCGCGCAACTGTCCCATTTTGACTATTGGCAATATTGGCGCAACTGCGACGACCGCGACGTCGGCAAGTTCCTGAAGCTGTTCACCGACCTGCCGCTGGACGAGATCGCGCGGCTCGAAGCGCTCGACGGCGCGGAGATCAACGAAGCGAAAAAAATCCTCGCCAACGAAGCCACCGCGATGTGCCGCGGCGGGGACGCTGCGCAGACCGCTGCCGAGACGGCGACGCAAACCTTTGAAAAGGGGCAGATTGGCGGCGACCTGCCGCAGGTCGCGGCGCCCGCCGACGGTATCACCATCGTCGACGCGCTGCGCGAACTCGGTTTCGCCGCATCGAACAAGGAGGCGCGCCGCAAGCTCGACGAGGGCGCGGTGAAGGTCGATGGCGTCGTCGTTCGCGATCCGGCGCACCGGATCATACCGTCGGCCGGCGACGTTCCGCTGAGCCTCGGGTCGAAAAAACATGGTCTCGTGACCCGGTAAGGCGCAAAAAGCGTTTACCACTTCTTCAGCTATCCAGTGGATCGTCATGCCCAAATCAACAAGGTCCACGAAAATGCGCAAGATCGACACCAGCAAGGCCCATTATGTCGGCCTCGACCAGCGGATCGCTCCGCGTAGCGACGTCTATTGTCGCCTGCCCTTCGTCATGCCCGACGGACGGCAGGAAATGTGCACCTGCGTCAACATCAGCTCCGACGGCCTGCTGATGCGGTTCGAACGCGGGCTAGAACCCGGCGATCTTGTCGTGTTCCGGATGCCGATCATCGGCCGCACCGCAGCGAAGGTCGTCTGGTCGCTGGGCGGCAAGACCGGCGTGCAGTTCGACAAGTCGATCTCGGTCGAGGATTATCTGCCGATGATCCGTGCCATGGGCGCACGCGGGGATGTGAATTAGGCGACTACTAAAATCGTCGCCCCCCGCGAAGGCGGGAGCCGCGATCGTCGTTGCGCCATGTTGCCAGCGGCCCCTGCCTTCGCAGGGGCGACATTTACCCGCTCCGCAATAACGGCACCGCCGCATCGCGTTCGAACAGGTAAAGGCAGAGCCTCACCGCTTCGGCCCGTGCGCCATCCATTCCGCCGTCACGCTCGACAAAGAGCCGCGCATCATCGTGCGCGGCGGGCAGCAACCGTACCAGCTGTTCGGCCGTCGCCAGCCGGTAGTCTGCATCGCCCGATTGCTTGAGCCCTAGCAATTCCCCGCCGCCGCGCAGCTCCAGATCCTTCTCGGCAATCACGAAGCCGTCGTTCGTCTCGCGCATCAGCGCGAGCCGCTCGCGTGCGGTTTCCGAGAGGTTCTGCGAGCGCAGCAGGAGACACACCGATTTCGCCGCGCCGCGCCCGACGCGGCCGCGAAGCTGGTGGAGCTGAGCAAGCCCGAAATTCTCGGCATGTTCGACGATCATCAGGCTGGCGGCGGGCACGTCGACCCCGACCTCGATCACCGTCGTCGCGACGAGGACGCCGATCTCGCCGGCCTGGAAACGCGCCATGACCTCGTCCTTCTCCGGCCCCTTCATCCGGCCGTGGACGAGGCCGACGCGCGCCTCGCCCAGCCGTTCGCGAAGCAATACAGCGCGGTCTTCAGCCGCCGCGAGTTCGCTTCCCTCGCTCTCGGCGACGAGCGGGCAGACCCAATAGGCCTGTGCGCCCCCCGCAAGGTGCCGGTCGAGGCCGTCGATGACGTCGTCGATCCGGTCGAGCGAAATGACGCGCGTATCGACCGGTGTGCGCCCCGGCGGCATCTCGTCGATCTGCGACACGTCCATCTCGCCATGGTTGGCGAGTTGCAGCGTGCGCGGAATCGGGGTCGCGGTCATCACCAGCAGATGCGGCGGCCGCGACGCTTTTTGCGTCAGCATCAGCCGCTGCGCGACGCCGAAACGATGCTGTTCGTCAACGACGACAAGCGCCAAGTCCTTGTAGGCCACCGCCTGCTGGAAGATCGCATGGGTGCCGACGAGAATGTCGATGCTGCCGTCGGCGAGTCCCATCAGCGTCGATTCGCGTGCCCTTCCCTTGTCGCGGCCGGTCAGGATCGCGAGGTTGACCGGCAGCCCGCCAAGCATGCGTTGCAGCGTCGCAAAATGCTGGCGCGCGAGGATTTCGGTCGGCGCGAGCAGCGCCGCCTGCGTCCCCGCCTCGACCGCCCCAAGCATCGCGCGCAGCGCGACAAGCGTCTTGCCCGATCCAACGTCGCCTTGCAGCATCCGCAGCATCGGCGTGTCCTGCGCCATGTCGCCCGCAATCTCGCGCCCGACGCGTTCCTGCGCGCCCGTCAGCCCGAATGGCAGCTTGAGCGCATCGGTCAGCCGGCCATCGCCGACGATCGCCCTGCCCTTGCGCGTGCGCAGGCCCTGCCGGATCAGCATCAGCGCGACCTGGCTTGCGAAAATCTCGTCATAGGCGAGCCGGTCGCGCGCGGCTTCGTCGCGCGGGCTGGCGTGCGCGCGTTCGATCGCCCCGTTCCACGCCGGCCAGTTCCGGGCGGCAAGCAACGGCGCATCGATCCATTCGGCAAGTTCGGGGCGCCGTTCGAGCGCGACCTGCCCGAGCTGCGACAACCGCGCATTCGTCAGCCCTTCGGTCAGCGGATAGACGGGCTCATGCTCCGCAATGCCAGCCTCGTCACCGGGCTCGGCAACATGATCGGGATGCACGATCTGGCGCATGTCGCCATAAAGGTCGAGCCGCCCCGATACGCGGCGCTTCTCGCCAAGCGGGAAGAGCTTGCGTGCGAGCCCCGAGGTCCGGCCGAAATAGACGAGACGGACATGATCGCCCGCATCGTCGAACGCCTCGACCCCGAACGGCGCACGCGGGCTTCGACCCGGACGATAATCCTGCGCGGTCAGTTCGACGATGATCGTCTGCCCAGCCTGCGCCTGATCGAGCCGTTCGACCGGAAAACGCGAGATAAGTCCGGTCGGCAGATGGAAGAGCACATCGACGACGCGCTCCAGCCCCAGCCGGGTGAGCGGCTTGGCAAGCTGCGGCCCCACCCCTTTCAGGTCGGTGAGCGCGGCGAATAACGGGTTCAGGATTTCAGGTCGCATGGGCCTCGATCAACCCTGCCGCCACCTGCGTGATTTTTCACGGCCGAATTTTTTCCGGAAGGTCACAAAGGTCACACCAGGTACCCCTTCTGTTGGCCCTCTTTGGCGAGCTTTGAACCGGGCGCGGCAGCAGTGGCAATGGACAGGAAAATCGTCTGCGTCATCCGGCGACGCTATCCCGCAGCGACGATGTAGGACAGCGAAAAATCGCCGATGCCGTCCCCGTTGCCAGATCGACTGAGACGTATAAAAGGCCCGCCATGCAAGACCGCCTGAAACGCCTGAAATTCCGCGCATGGCATCGCGGCACGCGCGAGGCCGATTATATGATCGGCGGCTTTTTCGATCGCTATTCGGCGGAATGGGGCGAAGAGGAACTCGGCTGGTACGAAGCCGTTGTCGAGGAAGACGACGTCGACATCATGGCGTGGGCGCTCGGTACCGGCGAGCCGCCCGCGCATCTCGACCACCCAACCCTCATCGCGGCGATGCGCCGCTTGGACTATATCCCGCTGCCATGACGATCTCCGCCGCCGACATTTTTGCCGCTATCGGATCGGCGTCGGCGCCGCTGACGCTGGCGCGGGCGGCCGACGGCTTCCTGCCGCTGTTACTCGCCGACCTTGCGCGCGCGAGCGACAAAAGGCTCGTCTATGTCGCGACCGACGATGCGGCGATGCAGGCGATCGCCGACGCCGCGCCCTTCTTTGCACCCGACCTCATCGTCCACCGCTTCCCGGCGTGGGACTGCCTACCCTATGACCGCGCCGGCCCCTCGATGCGCGTCAGCGCTGACCGGCTTGCGACGCTGTCGGCGTTGCAACTCCCCGCGAAGCGCGGCGAGTTGATCCTCACCACCGTCGCCGCGATCACGCAGCGCACGCTGACGCCCTTCCGCATCCGACAGCTCGCGACGACGCTCGCGCCGGGCCAGCGGATCGACCGCGACGCGCTCGCCGAATTGCTCGTGTCGAACGGCTTCAGCCGTGTCGACACAGTTGCCGATCAAGGCGAGTTCGCGGTGCGCGGCGGCATCCTCGACCTCTTCCCGGCAGGCGAGGAAAATGGCCTGCGCGTCGATTTCTTCGGCGACGAGATCGAAAGCATCCGCCGTTTCGACCCAGCCGACCAGCGCAGCCTCGGCCCCGCCAAGGCGCTGCAACTCCTGCCCGCCAGTGAAACGCTGCTCGACGAGGCGACGATCAAGCGCTTCCGCTCGACCTATCGCGAGCTGTTCAGCGCGCAGGCCACGGGCGACCCGCTGTATCAGGCGGTGAGCGACGGGCGCCGGCAGGCGGGAATGGATCACTGGCTGCCGCTGTTCGAGGAACGGCTGGCGACGCTGTTCGACCATATCGACGCCGCGACGCCGGTACTGCGCGGGCACCGCACCGAGGCGACCGCCGAGACACGCTTTGCCGCGATCGCCGATTATCACACCAATCGCGTTGCCGCAGAACGCGAGTCGCCGGGCAGTTACCGTCCGCTCGCGCCCGAGACACTTTATCTGATGACAAGCGAATGGGCTGGAGCGGCTAAAGATCGCCCGATCCATATCATCACGCCTTTTGACGTGCCCCCGTCCGCCACGGTGGTCGATCTCGAAACCTTCGCCGCGCGCGATTTCACCCCCGAGCGGACCGCCGACGAAAATGTCTATGCGAAGGTCGCCGACCATCTGTCGGACGAGCGCCGCAAGGGGCGCCGAACGATCATCGCCAGCTATTCGGGTGGCGCGCGTGAGCGCCTGTCCGGGTTGCTCCGCGATCATGGAGTGACCTCGCTCGCGCCCGTGGACGGCTGGCAGGAAGCCCTCGGCACCGCTTCGACGGAGAGCGGCGGCGCGACCGCGATGGTCGTCCTGCCCCTCGATCATGGCTTCGCGAGCGACGCGATCAGCCTGCTCACCGAGCAGGACATCCTCGGCGAACGCCTCGTCCGCCGCCAGAAGCGCCGCAAGAGCGCCGATGCCTTCCTCGCCGAACTCGCGACGCTCAGCGTCGGCGACCTTGTCGTCCACCTCGACCACGGCATCGGGCGCTATGAGGGACTGACCCAGATCCCGGTCGGGAGCAGCCCGCACGACTGCGTCGCGCTGACTTACGCTGGCGGTGACAAGCTCTACGTTCCCGTCGAAAATCTCGATGTCCTCTCGCGCTACGGCGGCGAGAGCGAAGGCGTCGGTCTCGACAAGCTCGGCGGCGAAGCGTGGCAGCGGCGCAAGGCGCGGATGAAGGAGCGCATCCGCGAGATCGCGGGCGAACTGCTCGCGACCGCGGCGCAACGCGCTTTGCGCTCGGGCGAATTGCTCGCGCAGGACGCCGCCTACCCCGCCTTTGCCGACCGCTTCCCCTATCAGGAAACCGACGATCAGGACCGCGCGATCGGCGACGTCCTTGCCGATATGGCGTCGGGGCGCCCGATGGACCGGCTCGTCTGCGGCGACGTCGGCTTCGGCAAGACCGAGGTTGCGCTCCGCGCCGCTTTCGTCGCGGCGATGGCCGGGGTGCAGGTCGCGGTCGTGGTGCCGACGACACTGCTTGCGCGCCAGCACTACACGAATTTCGTCGAGCGCTTCAAAGGCTTCCCGATCAACATCGGCCGCCTGTCGCGCCTCGTGCCGGCGAGCGAAGCGCAGAAGACGCGCGACGGCCTGTCTGCGGGAACGATCGATATCGTCGTCGGCACGCACGCCGTCATCGCGAAATCGGTCGAGTTCAAGAATCTCGGCCTCGTCATCGTCGACGAGGAGCAGCGTTTCGGGGTCGTCCACAAGGAACGGCTGAAGCAGCTCAAAACCGACGTCCATGTGCTGACGCTGACCGCGACCCCGATCCCGCGCACACTGCAGATGGCGATGTCGGGGCTGCGAGAGCTCAGCGTGATCCAGACGCCGCCGGTCGACCGGCTTGCGGTGCGCACCTATGTGGCGCCGTGGGATCCCGTGGTCATCCGCGAAGCGCTGCTGCGCGAGCATGATCGCGGTGGACAGAGCTTCTTCGTTACCCCGCGGATCAAGGACTTGCCCGATATCGAGGAATTCCTGCGCACGCGGGTCCCCGAAATCAAATATGTCGTCGCGCACGGCCAGATGGCGCCGGGCGAGGTCGAGGAGCGGATGAGCGCCTTCTACGACCGCAAATATGACGTGCTCGTCTCGACCACGATCGTGGAGAGCGGTCTCGATATCCCGAGCGCGAACACGCTGATCGTCCATCGCGCCGACCGCTTCGGGCTGGCGCAGCTCTACCAGCTGCGCGGCCGCGTCGGGCGGTCGAAGACGCGCGCCTATGCCTATCTCACCACGCTCGAAGGCGGCGCGATCACCGATACCGCCGAGAAGCGGCTGAAGCTGCTCGGCGATCTCGATACGCTCGGCGCGGGCTTCCAGCTGGCGAGCCACGACCTCGACATTCGCGGCGCGGGCAATCTCGTCGGTGACGAGCAGTCGGGACATATCCGCGAGGTCGGTTTCGAACTCTATCAGTCGATGCTCGAAGAGGCGATTCTGGTAGCCAAGGCCGAAGGCATGGGTGCCGCACCGCCGCGCGAAGCGCTCTCGCCGGTCATCACGGTCGACGCGCCGATCCTGATCCCCGAGGATTATGTCCCCGACCTGCCGCTGCGCATGGCGCTTTACCGCCGCCTCAACGAGGCAAGCGACCGCCCGGCGCTCGATGCCTTCGCGGCCGAGATGATCGACCGTTTCGGCCCGTTACCGCCCGAGACCGCGAACCTGATCCAGCTGATGGAAATCAAGGCGAACGCCAAGCTGGCGGGGATCGCGAAGCTCGACGTCGGCACCAAGGGCGCGCTCGTCAGCTTCCACGGCGACCAGTTCGCCAACGTCCCCGGTTTGATCGCCTATGTCGAAAGGCTGAAGGGCCGCGCGCGCATCCGTCCCGACAACAAGCTGTCGGTCAGCGGCGACTGGATGAGCACGGGCGCGCGCCTGAACGGGGCGCTGCAGCTGTCGAAGGGGCTGGGGAAGCTGGCAAGGCAGGCGAGCTAGGCCCGCATCAACCCCACGAGCTGATCCGCCGGCACCGGCCCCGAACGCAGAAAACCCTGCCAGGTCGCGACGCCCAGTTCTTTCAGCCGTTCGAGCTGGCGCTCGTTCTCGATCCCTTCGGCGACGACGAGCAGGCCGAGTGCGCGCGCGAGATCGACGATCGCGCGCACGACGATACGATCGCGGTCGCTCCCGTCGATCGTCCGCGTGAAACCGCTGTCGATCTTCAGATAATCGATCGGCAGCCGCGCGAGCAGCGACAGGCTCGAATAGCCGGTGCCGAAATCGTCGATCGCGATGGCCGACCCCAGCCGACGAATCTGCGCCAGCTGGTCGGCGGCGCTCGCCGGGTCGCTCAGCATGGCCTGTTCGGTCAATTCGAGCGTCAGCCGGTCGGGATCGACCCGCGCCGCGTTCGCCATGCCCGCGAACCGGCCTGCGAATTCGGGATCACCCAGATCGGCGGCGGTGATGTTGAGCGAGACACGCAGCTTCGAAAGTTCCCGCGGCCACCCGGCCATTTCGGCGAGCGCGACGCGGTGCGCATGTTCGGTCAGTTCGCATTCGAGCCGCGCCGCGCGCGCGGCGGTAACGAGCGGTCCCGCACCGAGCAGGCCGAGTTCGGGGTGCTGCCATCGCAGCAGCGCTTCGACCCCGGTCATCGCGCCGGTGCCGACATCATATTGCGGCTGATAATGAATCACGACCTCGTTCCGCGACAGTGCGGCGTGCACCATCGCGCCATCGCGTGCCGATGCCGGCCGCGACAACTGGTCACCGGCTGCCCGAAGTTGCTCGGCAACCGACTCGTCGCGCGTGATCAGGGCGGCGGCGATGCGGATCGACAGGCGGCCGTTCGGATCGCCGACGATCGGCTCGGCGAGCGCGACGTGCAGGGCGCGTTCCTGCGCGCGAAGCGCTCCCAGCGACAGCGGCATCGACGGGACGATCAGAAAGCGCGGACCTTCGAGGCGCTCGACGCAAGAGCCCTGTCCGAATTCGTCGTTCGCGAAATTCTTCAGCCGCCGCCCGATCTCGTCGAGCACGGCGTCGCCTGCCGCGGTTCCGGCGCTGTTGTTGATGCGCGCCATCTGGTCGACCTGAACCAGAATGACGCCGGCATCGGCATCGTGGCGCGCGTGCAGGCCTTCGAGTTTTCGGACACAGGCGGAAAGGGATTCGGACGGTCGATTCATGACGTCCCTCTAACAGGCTTTGCTTGCCAAACGCTTGCCTTTTGCATCACAAGATGCGCGTGGCTGTCACATTCTCTCCCGATGCCGCATCCGCGGCGCCGCTCATCGACGGACATGGCCGCCGGATCAGCTATTTGCGCCTGTCGGTCACCGATCGCTGCGACTTGCGCTGTCGTTATTGCATGGCCGAGGACATGACCTTCCTGCCAAAGTCGGCGGTGCTCAGCATCGAGGAAATGGGCGAGCTTGCCGAGCGCTTCGTCGCACGCGGCATCCGCCGTATCCGGCTGACTGGTGGCGAACCGCTCGTGCGGCGTGGAATCGACACGCTCGCGATGCGGCTGGGGGCGATGATCGGCCACGGTCTCGACGAACTGACCTTGACCACCAACGCGATGCGGCTCGCCGAGCACGCCCCGATGCTGGCAGCGGCGGGCATACGCCGCATCAACGTCAGTCTCGACACGCTCGACGCAGCGGTCTTCCGGCACATCACGCGCGTCGGCGACCTTGACATCGCGCTGCGCGGAATCGGTGCGGCGCAAGACGCCGGGCTGGCGGTCAAGATCAACATGGTCGCGCTTGCCGGCCTCAACGAAGACCAGCTGCTGCCGATGCTCGATTATTGCACCGCGGCGGGCTGCGATCTCACGCTCATTGAAACGATGCCGCTCGGTGAAGTCACCGAGGACCGCAGCGATCATTATATCCCGCTCCACCATTTCATCGCTCCGCTGCGCGCCGCCCGCGCCATCTGCCCCGTCGATCAGCGCACAGGCGGTCCCGCCCGTTATTTTGCGGTTGAAGGCAGTCCGGTCACGTTGGGATTGATCACGCCGCTCAGCGACAATTTCTGCGCGACGTGCAACCGCATCCGCCTGACTGTCGAGGGCCGCGTCTATATGTGTCTGGGCCAGGACGATCATGTCGACCTGCGCGCGGGCTTGCGCGAAGGGGGCGACGTCGACGGCTTGATTGATGCGGCATTGGCTGGCAAACCCCGCGCGCATGACTTTCACATCGAGCGAGAGTCCAAACCGGCGGTCGCGCGTCACATGAGTGCAACGGGCGGCTGACACGCCGCTCCAATATCTGAAGGCACGGGGGAACGGACCGATATGCATCGCAAGATCGCGCTTGTTGCGTCGAACGCGCCCGTGGCCATGGAGGCCGAGGCCGAATTGCGGCCGCTCTACGACTTCGTCGACCTCGCCGAAGCCGACCTGCTGATCGCGCTCGGCGGCGACGGCTTTCTGCTCCACATGCTGCACCAGTTGCTCGACCAGCGTCGCAGCCTGCCCGTTTTCGGCATGAACCGCGGCACAATCGGTTTTCTGATGAACGAGTTTCGAATCGAGGGGCTGCTCGACCGGATTGCGGCGGCCCGCCCGTTCCTCATCCATCCCCTGTCGGGCGACATCACGACGATCAGCGGCGAGCGCCATATCCTGCCCGCGATCAACGAGATTTCGCTGCTGCGCGAAACGCGTCAGGCGGCGAAGCTCGAGGTGATGATCAACGAAAAAACCATGCTGGAAGAGCTGGCATGCGACGGCGTACTCGTATCGACCCCGGCGGGATCGACGGCCTACAACCTGTCGGCGAACGGTCCCATCCTGCCGCTCGAGTCGGAAATGCTCGCGCTCACCCCGATCAGCCCCTTCCGCCCGCGACGCTGGCGCGGCGCGCTGGTCCCCGAATCGACGAGCATCCGCTTCAACGTCCGCGAAGCCGCGAAGCGCCCCGTCAGCGCGGTCGCCGACCAGCGCGAAATCCGCGATGTAAAAACAGTTCTGGTCACCACCGACCGCAGCCGGCCGCTGACTTTGCTGTTCGATCCCGACCAGGGACTGGACGAACGCATCGCGATGGAACAATTTATCGTTTGAGGGCTTGATTAATCCTGCGACCGACGGCAAAGGGACCGCCTTGTCCGCTTCGGCGGAATGTTCCTCGGTAGCTCAGCGGTAGAGCTCTCGACTGTTAATCGAGCGGCCGTAGGTTCGAATCCTACCCGGGGAGCCATTTCTTACTTTTAGACAAATCGACGTCTTTCGCGCGTTGGGATCGACCGCTCGGCGGCACACTTTCTACAATGATATCAAAGGGCTTACGGAAGGTCACCGTCACCTCTCCGTCCTTGTAGGAAGAGTTCGATAGTAGGTGGTTCAGGATATTTCGCTTGCCGGCGAAATCCGCCTCCGCAAACATCCTTCGGGCATCTTTGGCGATGCCAAGCAGCGCGATACCATCGTCGAGCCAAGCATGATCAGCGTCCGACAGGCGATCGAACTCCCGCGAAAGGCCCTTCAGGTCCTCACGATAGTCTTCCGAAATTCGGGCGAAGAGCGCTTCGTCGAGCTTGCCGTCCACGTGGTCGAGATAAGCCTGCTTCATGCGCTCACGGATGTCGTCTTGGTCGCGGCGGAGACGATCGAGCACCCGGGCGTGTTCTGTTTCGATGAGGTCGCTGTTTTCCTTCAGCGCCTGGCCAAGCCACCGATGCATCTGCGGCGTCATTGACACCCGCGCGACGGCATCGACAAACTGCTCGAGCAGCTTCTCCTGGCGCACGTAAGGCTCCTTGCAATTTCCCTTAAACCGGCTGCACCGGTAGTAGATATACTTCTGCTTCTTGATGTCGCCGACCAGCATGCCGCCGCAATGACCGCAAGTGATGAGACCCGGAAACAGGAAGCCCTTTTCCTCGCCATGATCGCGGGGGTGATTCCGACCGTCCAGAATATTCTGGACAGTTTCCCAAAGGTCGAGGCTGACCAGCGGCTGGTGCGAACCCCGATAGCGGCGTCCAGCCCATTCAAACTCGCCGGTGTAGATTCGCGACCGCAAAATCTTGTGGACGGTGCTGACGCCGAGCGGCTTTCCGCTCTTGCGGTACGCCATCCCCATCGTGCGGGCCTTCTTGCCGGCTTCCTTCAGCGAATATCGGCCCGTTGCATACCATTCGAATAGCCGGGTCACGCCGGGGGCGGTGTCGGGATCGACTTCGATGATCTTCTTGCCATGCGGTCCCATGACGTTTCGATAACCAAGCGGAGCCATGCTTGGCCAAATCCCCTGCTCGGCCTTTTCCAGCATCCCTTTGCGCGATTCCTCGGACAGGTTGTCGATATAGTTCTTCGCCATCAGCACCTTGATGCCGTGCATGAACTTCTCGGACGATTTGGAGTCGGGCGACAGTACGACGCCTTCCTTCACCAGATGCACGTCGATGTCGAAATCGTCGAGCGTCACCCAGTCGCGCAAATTTCGATACAGGCGGTCGGTCTTTTCGACCAAGATCGTATCGACCGTCGGATGTCGGCGCAGATGAGCCACCATCTGGTTGAAATTGGTCCGGCCCGCGGCTTTCGCGGTCTCGACATCGACAAATTCCTGAACGATCCGGATTTCATTCTCGGCGGCGTAGGTGCGCAACAGCTTGAGCTGCGCGTCGATCGAGAATCCCTCCCGGTCCTGCTCCTTCGAGGATACTCGCGCATAGAGTACGGCCCTTCGGGCGGTCGTCGGTTGGGATAGTCCAGTTCGGTCAGGCCGGCGGGTATTACGCATATCGAATTCACTCCGTTGATGATCGGATCGGCGGCACGGCCGCACGAACCCGGACTGCAAGGGCTGCTTCGAATGCTAATGCCGGATTGACCAAATACCCCCCGACTTGGGCCAAACTGGATCTAACTTTTTTGCTGGCCGCCGATCTTCGCCACCAGGCGCATGAAGCTCATCATATTCTCGATGATCTCCCGCGCGTCCTCGTCGGTGAGTGCGGCAGCATAATAGGGCTGCCAGACTCGCTTCGTCTCCGCGACCAGTTCTGCCGAATAGCGGGCCACCGCGCGGCGAGGGACGACCGCCTCGTCATTCTCGAGCAAAACGGGCGTGCTCCACCGCGGCCTGTATCGCGAACGCCGGGGCATTCCTCAGCTCTTTCGTGCTTTCGCTCGCGAAAAGGCGCGGTCGCTGTCGAGGAAGGCGGCAAGCATCGCCGGGATGAGTTCTGCCACCGGCTCCTCGGTGCCATAGGCTTCGGCATAAGCGGCGGCATAAGCCGCCAGCCGATCATTCAATTCGGGCATCACGACGATCCCGATCTTGATCGGGGTGCGATCGGGCAGCCGGGCAAGTTTGAGATCGGGCATCAGCCATGGCCTCCGCGCCACGGCCGCAGGACGATATCCTTGTGCACCACGATCCGGACTGGCCAGCCGGGCCTCACCTTGAGGGTGGGCTGGATATCAAGGCTCTTGCCTACAATCTGATCGCCCGCACGCGCGCCGGCCTGCTGGGTCGCTTCTCGGATCGCACGGACGAGATCGCTCTCGCTGCTCCCGGTGCCGAGTTCGGTTCCGACCCCGAGCAGGGTCGAGAGCGCGACACCCTTGAGAAGCTGCCAGGTGTGGCGGTCGATCCGGTCGGAGAGTCCCGCATATCCCTGCGAGTCGCTCGCCGGCGTATTGTCGAGCCGGATCGACGATCCGTCGGGCAGGATGATGCGTTGCCAGACAACGAGCGCGCGGCTCTGGCCAAATGCCACGACACTGTCATAGCTGCCGATCAGCCGCGATCCCTGCGGGATGAGCAGATGCTGCCCGGTCACGCTGTCATGGACGTTTTGGGTGACCTGCGCTGTCACCAGGCCCGGCAGATCCGAGTTCAGCCCGGTGATCAGGCTCGCGGCTATCGCGCTCCCGGCCTGGACCGTCCATGGCGACACCGGCGAGACGAGCCGGTGCGGGCTGATGTGATCCCCTGCGCCCGCCCGCCCGGCGAGCGCATTCTTCCGGCCCTGCCCGTTGGGATCGCTTGCGGCGACCGGCATATCCGATGGCTGCGAGCTACCGGCGGGTTCGCCCGCGACAGGCACGGCGCCAGGAGCGACTGTATTCGCAAGTTGAAGCATCACCCCGGATTCGCGAGCGGCGCGCCGCTCGGCAGCGATCCGCTGGCGCTCGGCCTCAGCTGCCTGGGCCGCCTTGGTAGCGGCCTCGTCGACAGCGTCGACCGGCGCCGAATATTGCATGTCACGCTGGTGATTGAGGATCGGCCTGCCGAGATCGCCGGGGAGCGGCGGACCCAGCCGGGGCACATCGTCATAACCCGTCGGGGCCCCGGCAAGAGCATCGGACGGCGACTTCGCGGCAATCGGCGACCGGTCGTCCGCCGGTCCGATCGACCCCAAGCCGCCGGGCTTGAACGCCAGCCAGGCCGCGCCGGCGATGGCGGTCGCGCCGAAGCCGCTGATCGCGATAATCGCGCCGCGGCGAAAGCGCGTGACGCGCGCCGGCCTTGCGCGCAGCACGAGTGTTTCCGGGTCGACCTTCGGGGCCGGAGCCTCGGGCGGGATGGCTGCGTCGGTCATTGGCCGCGCCCTTGCCGACGCACGCCGTCGCCCAGCCGCGTAACCCGGACGATCTTCTGCTTCTTCGCGCCGAGCCGGAGCTCGGCAGCGCCGAAAAGCCGATCGACAATATAGTAGCGCCCCGACACGCGGTAATTCACCAGCTCGGCCTCGCCCTTATCACCGAGCACGAACAAGGGTGGGGCCTCGGTGACGGCGATCGCCGGGGGAAACTCGATCCATGTCTGGCGGCCGTCGTCGAAGGCGCGCAGCGGCAGCCATGCAGGCTTGTCCCCCGAAATCCGGTAGTGGAAATTCAGCCGTTCGATCTCGACCGCCGCCGAAACCGGCTGCGCCGCCTCGGCTGCAGCCCGCCCGCGCGCAAGCGCGAGCAATTCGTCGGCCGGATAGGTCCAGCTGATCGCACTCATCGCCGCCGCAGCGCGACTGGTGAGCTGGATTCGATAGACGCGCCGGTCGGTCGTTATGACGAGGTTGGTCGAGAGGCCGGCGCCGAACGGCTTCACGAGAATATGGGTGCGCTTGCCCTCGCCGCTCCCGCTTGTCGTATCGCCGACGGTCCAGCGCACGGTGTCGCCCGCGGCGACCGAGGTCAGCGTCTCGCCCGGCTGAAGCGCGATATCGCTGATCCGCTCGGGCGCGGTATAGAGCCGGTAGAGCACGCCATCGGCGAACGGATAGACCTGGACCGCGTGCAGATATCCGCTCGCCGCGGGCTCGCGCAGCGCCGCCTTGTTGGCTGCCGCAACGCCCACTGCGGACTGCGCGGGCGCCGGCGGTGCAAGCGCGACAAGGCTGGTCGACAGGATCAATATCCGGATCATTGGGCATCTCCTTGAAGAACGGCATCGGGGGCGCTGGTCTCGCCGGGATCCCGTTCAAGCGGCGAGCCGAGCGGTAAGCCGGTGGGCGGCGAGGAATCCCCCGCCTGCCCTGAGGGCGCGGATTGCGGCGGCAGCGACTGCACCGCCGATCGGGGTGCGAGCGTATCGAGCTCGCGGCTCCAATCGATAGCGTCGACGTAAATCCCCAGCGGGTTCTTGCGAAGGACATCGGCCGAACGCGGGGTCTGGATCTTGATCGTCGCCACCGCGGTCCAGCGCGACGTCCCGATGAGGCTGCCGCGTTCATAGGCCTGCTCGGTCCAGTTGATCCGGAACGACGAGTCCGAAGCGCGCACGACGCTGTTGATCTGCACCGCCACGGTCCGCCGTCCGATCTCGGCGAACGGGTTGGCGCTACGTGCATATTCGCCGAGGAACAAGGCGCCGCGCTCGGTCGCGAAGTCATAGGCCGAGAGCCAGTTCTCGCGCATCAACACCGCGTCGAGCGAGCGGGCACGGACGTTCGTGATGAAGCGCCCGAGATGCCAGGCGATCTGGGCATCGGCCGGGCGATATTCGGCCGTAGCCGGCGCGACCGCCTGCGCCTGCCCCAGCTTGTCGACCTCGACGACATAGGGGACGACGCGGCTCTGCATCGACTGCCAGACGAGCGCCGAGGATAGCCCGATGGTCAGCGCCAGTCCGCCGAACGCCATCAGGCGCCAGTTCTTCGCCTGCACGCGCGCCTCGCCGAGGCGCAGGTCCCATTGCTGACCCGCGCGTTGATAGGGCGTCTCGGGTTCCGGCGTTCGTCCATAACGCTGCGCGGCACGTTTGAATCGCATGGATCAGTCCCTTTCCTTGATGTCGGGCGCGGCGCCCGCGCCGCCGCGATCGCCTTCCTTGATGACGTGCATCGCCGTCTGACGGCGATGGCGGGCGGCCTGCTCGCTCTGCAGGCGTTGTGCCCAAGCAGGGGCCCCGCCCGGGGAGTTGGCGGCTTCGGCGTTGGCCGCGCCGGTGGCGGCAGCATTTGTCGGTCCCGCTGCGCTGGTTGTCCCAGCATTCCATGCCGCCTGACGGCCGCGCTCGGCGGCGTCGCCAAGAGCCGCATCGGATCGGAAACGATTGGCCGCCGTACCCTTCGCGGCCGTCGCAATGCCGCCAAGTCCGGCGCCGACGCTGGATGAGCCCGAGGTTTCCTGGCCGAGCCTGTAAGCCGTCGAGGCGGCGCTCCCCATTGTGGTGCCGGCACGGATCGCGCCGATGCTCGCGCCTCCGAG
>NZ_DATMST010000137.1:0-7032 GCF_035565275.1 Sphingopyxis sp. | reverse complement strand
GTCGCCCGAACCGCCCGTCGTCGCGGGCCCCAGCAGCGAGGAGCGCCGGCTGATCGAACGCATCATGCGCCATGCGGGATATCGCGAATCGCGCTGACGCGCTGATCGCGGCGTTCCGGTGCTTGGCGCGGCGCCCGCGCGCGCCTACATGGGGCGTCCATGCCCCCCGATACCGCCACCTCCGCCGATGCCAGCCGTGAACCGCCCGTCCTTGCGACGCTGAAGCGGTTCCTTCCCTATCTGTGGCCCGCCGGGCAGACCGAGGCGAAGGTCCGCATCGTCCTGGCCGGCCTGATCGTGCTCGCGTCGAAGGGTGTGCAGCTGTCGATGGGCTTCCTCTATGGCGCCGCGATCGACAGGATGGCACCGGGGATGGAGGAGGGCGTCGCGCTCGCGATCGGGCTGGTGCTCGCCTATGCCGGCGCGCGCTTTGCCGGGGTGCTGTTCGACAATCTGCGCAACGTCGTGTTCGAGCGCGTCGGGCAGGATGCGACGCGCGAGCTGGCGATCACGACCTTCAGTCATCTCCACGCGCTGAGCCTGCGCTTCCACCTCGCGCGGCGGACGGGCGAGGTCACCAAGGTGATCGAGCGCGGCACAAAGAGCATCGACACGATGCTCTATTTCCTGCTGTTCAACATCGCGCCGACGATCGTCGAGCTCGCCGCGGTGCTGATCATCTTCTGGACCAGGTTCAGTTTCGGCCTGGCCAGCGCGACCGCGCTGATGGTCGTCGTGTACATCATCTTCACGCGCAAGGTGACCGACTGGCGCAACGCGCTGCGCACGCGGATGAACGACCTCGACACGCTGACCATCGGGCGCAGCGTCGACAGCCTGCTCAATTACGAGACGGTCAAATATTTCGGCGCCGAGGAGCGCGAGGAAGCGCGTTACCGCGACGTCGCCGACCAATATGCCCGCGCCGCGGTGAAGAGCGAGAACAGCCTCGCCTGGCTCAACATGGGGCAGAGCCTGATTACCAACTTCGCGCTGGCCGGCGCGATGGCGTACACCGTGTGGGGCTGGTCGACGGGCGAGTACAAGGTCGGCGATGTCGTGCTCGTGAACACGCTGCTCGCCCAGCTGTTCCGCCCGCTCGACATGCTCGGCATGGTGTATCGCGTGATCCGGCAGGGGCTGATCGACATGGAGGCGATGTTCCGCCTGATCGATACGCCGTCAGAGATCAGCGACGCGCCCGATGCCCGGGCGCTGGTCGTGAATGGCGGCGCGGTGGCGTTCGAGAATGTCGTCTTCGGCTATGAACCCGACCGCACGATTTTGAACGGGGTAAGCTTCGCCGTCGGCGCGGGCGAGACGCTGGCGATCGTCGGGCCGTCGGGCGCGGGCAAGTCGACGATCGCGCGGCTGCTGTTCCGCTTTTATGATCCGCAGGGCGGGCGGGTGCTGATCGACGGGCAGGATATTGCCAAGGTCACGCAGAAAAGCCTGCGCGCCGAGATCGGGATCGTCCCGCAGGATACAGTGCTGTTCAACGACAGTATCGGCTACAACATCGCCTATGGCCGCGAGGGTGCGAGCGCTGCCGAGATCGCGGCAGCGGCCGAGGGTGCCGCGATCGACGGCTTCATCGCGCTGCTGCCGCAAGGCTATGACACCGAGGTCGGCGAGCGCGGGCTGAAGCTGTCGGGTGGCGAGAAACAGCGCGTCGCGATCGCGCGCACGCTGCTCAAGAACCCGCCGGTGCTGATCCTCGACGAGGCGACGAGCGCGCTCGACAGCCGCACCGAGGCGGCGATCCAGGATACGCTCGAGCGGATCGCGGCGCGGCGCACGACGCTGGTGATCGCGCACCGGCTGTCGACGGTAACCGGGGCGGACCGGATCATCGTGCTCGACAGGGGACGGGTGGCTGAAACGGGGACGCACGACCAGTTGCTCGGCATGCGCGGGCTTTATGCCGACATGTGGGCGCGGCAGCAGGCCGAGCGCGACGAAGGCACCGTCGAAGCCTGATAGCCCGTCATTTCGGTATACTATTTACAATTTTGTAAGCCCTTTTCGTCATTTGGCGGCCTTGGACCAGTCGCTCCGGAACCGGGCGGACGAGCGGGGCGAAAGGCGGAACGTTGATCAGGCTTGCCATGTGCATTGCGGTCGAGCACGACCCATGGCTCGTCGCGCTCGCTGTCGCTATCTGCTGCGTCGGCGCCTTTTCCATCGTCCAGATGTTCGAACGCGCGCGCGGCTCGCACCGCGGGCAGGGGCTTGCCTGGGCCTTCCTGATTTCCGTCGCGGCAAGTGCGACGATCTGGTGCACCCATTTCGTCGCGATGCTGGCCTATGAAGCCAAAGCCCCGGTGACCCTCGACCCGGTGATGACGATCGTCTCGCTGATGGTGGCGATGGTCGGATCGTTCATCGGATTCGCGGTGGCGGCGTGGGGCAAGGATGATTTTTACGGGGCATTCGGTGGCGCGCTGTTCGGTTGCGCCATTGCTGCCATGCATTTCGTCGGCATGGATGCCTATCGCATCGACGGCATCGTCAGCTGGGATCCATATTATGTCCTCACGTCGGTGGTCAGCGGAACGGTTCTCGCTGCGGCCGCGCTGACGGTTCTGCGCACGGGCAGGGCGATACCTCACCGCGTCGCGCTTGGCACAGCGCTGATCGTCGCGGCGATCGCCAGTCTGCATTTCGTCGCGATGACGGCGATGCGGATCACGCCGATGGCGTTCAGCGAGACGCCGCTGCGGCCTGCCGCGTTCAACGCGCTTGCTCTTGCCACGGTAATCGTCGGCGGCATCGTGATCGCGGCGGGGGTGTTCGCGGCGATGCTCGACCGGCAGACGCGATCGGAGGCGATGCGTGAGTTGACCCACATGGCGATGAACGATTCGCTGACGGGCCTGCCGAACCGGATTGCCTTCCGGGCAGAACTTGCGCGGCAGATCGACGTGGCGATCGGCAGCGGCGAGCGCGTCGGGTTGTGCGCGATCGACCTCGACCGTTTCAAGGAAATCAATGATGTGCATGGGCACAAGGCGGGGGACGAGGTGCTGGCGCGTCTTGCGCAGCGCTTGCGCGATACCCTGGGTCAGAACGAGTTCGTCGCGCGGCTCGGCGGCGACGAGTTCGTCGCACTGACGCGCTTCACCGACCGCGCGCAAATCGTCGCCTTCGCCGCGCGCCTCGACGCCGAATTGAAGGCGCCGCTGGCGCTTGAAGATTTCGAAGCGCGGTTGGGGGCGAGTATCGGCGTCGCGATCTTCCCCGACGATGCCGCGTCGGCCGAAACACTGGCGAACAACGCCGACCTCGCCATGTACCGTGCGAAGGCCGAGGCGGCCGCCGCGCCCTGTCACTATGATTCGGCGCTTGATGAGGCGATCCGCGATCAGCGCGAACTCGCCGCCGATCTGCGCGGGGCGATCGACCGCGATGAACTCGACGTCCATTATCAGGTCCAGACGTCGGTGACGACGGGCGCGGTCACCGGATATGAAGCGCTGCTCCGCTGGACGCATCCGGCGCGCGGCGCGATCCCGCCCACGGTGTTTATCCCGCTTGCCGAAGCGAACGGATTCATTCTCGCGCTCGGCGAATGGGTGCTGCGACGGGCGTGTGCCGATGCGGCGGACTGGCCGCACGCTTCGAAGGTCGCGGTCAATGTGTCGCCGCTCCAGCTCGCGCACATCGATCTGCCGCGCCTGTTTCACCAGGTGTTGCTCGACACCGGCTTGCCTCCGCGTCGGCTGGAGATCGAGTTGACCGAAACCGCGATCATCGCCGACCGCGAACGCGCGCTGCACATCCTGCGCCAGATCAAGGCGCTGGGAATCGGGATCGCGCTCGACGATTTCGGCACGGGATATTCGTCGCTCGAAACGCTGCGCGCCTTTCCGTTCGACAAGATCAAGCTCGACCGCTTCTTTGCTGCCGAACTCGAGGGCAATATCCAGTCGACCGCGATCCTGCGCGCGGTACTGGCGCTCGGCAAGAGCCTGTCGATCCCGATCCTCGCCGAAGGGATCGAGACACGCGAGCAACTCGATGTGTTGCGGCGCGAGGGATGCGATGAAGCGCAGGGCTTCCTGATCGGCCGTCCGGGCCGAACGGCGGCGCCAGACGGTGATACGGGCGACCGGGAGCGGGTTCGGGCCGCATAGCGATCCAATCGCAACAAATCTGGTTGTGTCGGGTTGACCCTTCGCGCCCGCGCCCCTTACGCAGGGGTTCATGCCACATGACACCACCTTGATCGGGACCGTCGTCGCCGGGCTCGGCGTCGCCTTCCTGATGGGCGCGCTGGCACATCGGCTCCGGATTTCGCCGATCGCGGGCTATCTGCTCGCGGGCATTCTTGTGGGGCCCTTTACGCCGGGGATCGTCGCCGACACCGGGCTTGCGATGCAGCTCGCCGAAATCGGCGTCATTTTGCTGATGTTCGGGGTCGGCCTGCATTTCTCGCTCAAGGACCTGCTCTCGGTACGCAAGATCGCGGTGCCGGGCGCGATCGCGCAGATCGCGGTCGCGACCGCGCTCGGCATGATGCTGGGGCTGTGGCTCGGCTGGTCGGTCGAGGGCAGCGCGGTGTTCGGCCTCGCGCTGTCGGTCGCGTCGACCGTCGTGCTGCTGCGCGCGCTGCAGGCGCGCGACATGGTCGAGACCGAGAAGGGCCGGATCGCGGTCGGCTGGCTGATCGTCGAGGATCTCGTCATGGTGCTCGCGCTCGTGCTGCTGCCCGCGATGTTCGGCGACCGCGGCGACGAGGCGGGCATCGGAGCGAACGGCGCGGGCCTGCTCCAGTCGGCCGGGATCGTGCTCGTCAAGGTCGTCGGTTTCGTCGCCTTCATGTTCCTGATCGCGCGGCGGGTGCTGCCGTGGGTCCTGCACTGGGTCGCGCATTCGGGGTCGCGCGAACTGTTCCGGCTCGCGGTGCTCGCGATCGCGCTGGGGGTCGCGTTCGGCGCGGCGGTGATTTTCGACGTATCCTTTGCCTTGGGCGCCTTCTTTGCGGGAATGATCCTTGGCGAGACGCAGCTGTCGCGCCGCGCGGCCGAGGAGACGCTGCCGCTCCGCGACGCGTTTGCGGTGCTGTTTTTCGTGTCGGTCGGCATGCTGTTCGACCCCAGGGTGCTGGTCGAACAGCCGGGGCCGGTGATCGCGACGGTCGCGATCATCGTCGTCGGCAAGTCGCTCGCCGCCTATGCGCTTGTCCGCGCCTTCGGCTATAAATCGCAGACCGCGCTGACGGTGTCGGTCAGCCTGGCGCAGATCGGCGAATTTTCCTTCATCCTCGCGGGACTGGGGGTGGGGCTCGAGGTGCTGCCCGAGACGGGACGCGACCTGATCCTCGCCGGATCGCTGCTGTCGATCCTGTTCAACCCGATCCTCTTCACGCTGGCGGTGAAACGCATCCGCGCCGACGAGCCGGTCGAGGAGCAGCCGGACGCCGTCGTGGAAGAGGTGCCCGAGCCGTGCAATGCGGGGGTCGTGCTGATCGGCTACGGCCGCGTCGGCAGCCATATCGGCAGCATGATTTGCGGCCGCGGCGAGGGGCTGACCGTGATCGAGGACCAGAAGGACATGGCGGCGGCGGCGAAGGAAGCGGGCGCGACGGTGATTGTCGGCGATGCGACCAAGGAAAGCATCCTGCGGCAGGCCGGGCTCGACGAGGCGTCGACCTTGCTGATCGCAATTGCGGAGGGGGTCGAGGCGGGCGCAATCGTGCGCCGCGCGCGTGCGATCAACCCGAAGCTGGTGATCGTCGCGCGCGCGCATTCGGACGAGGAGGTCGACGACCTCGTTCGGCGCGGGGCCGACCATGTCGTGACAGCCGAGCGCGAGACCGCGTCGCGGATGGCCGAGCGGGCGATGCTGACGCGGACTTGAGTTGTACGTCGCCCCCGCGAAGGCAGGGGCCGCTACAAACTTGCGCAAGGCCGCTAGCGGCCCCCGCCTTCGCGGGGGCGACGGATCAATCGGGGGTTTCCCCGGTCGCATAAACTTCCTATCGCCCACCCGTAATGTCCGCTGACGCGCTCCTTCCTCTCCTCAAATCGACCTTCGGTTTCGACGCCTTTCGCGGCAAGCAGGCCGACGTCGTCGGCCGCGTGATGGCGGGCGAGCGAACGCTTGCGGTGATGCCGACGGGGGCGGGCAAATCGCTGACCTATCAGCTGCCCGCGGTCGCGCTGGGCGGCTGCGTCGTCGTCGTGTCGCCGCTGATCGCATTGATGCACGACCAGCTCCGCGGCGCGCGCGCGGCCGGGATTCGCGCCGCGTCGCTGACCAGCGTCGACGCCGACTTCGCCGACACGCGGCAGGCGTATCGCGACGGCCAGCTCGACCTCCTCTATATCGCGCCCGAACGCGCGACGGGCGAGGGCTTCCGGTCGCTGATGGAAGCGCGCACCCCCGCGCTGTTCGCGATCGACGAGGCGCATTGCGTATCGGAATGGGGGCATGATTTCCGGCCCGATTACCGTTTGCTGCGGCCGCTGCTCGATGCCTTTCCCGCGGTGCCGCGGCTCGCGCTGACCGCCACCGCGGACAAGCATACGCGCGAGGATATTCTCGTCCAGCTGGGTATTCCAGCCGAGGGGCTCGTGCTCGCGGGCTTCGACCGGCCCAATATCCGCTACCGCGTGACGCCGCGCATCAGCCCCGCGAAGCAGCTCACCGATTTCATCGTCGCCAATCCGGGGCCGGGGATCGTCTATTGCCCGACGCGCGACGGGACCGAGCGGATGGCCGAAAAGCTCGCCGCGGCGACGGGGCGCAGCGTCGCCGCCTATCACGCCGGGCTCGACGCCGAACGGCGCGCGCAGGTGCAGCATGATTTCGTCGCGTCGGAGGACGGGATCGTCACCGCGACGGTCGCGTTCGGCATGGGGATCGACAAGCCCGACGTGCGTTTCGTGGCGCATGCCGGGCTGCCGAAGTCGATCGAGAGCTATTATCAGGAGACCGGGCGCGCGGGACGCGATGGCGACCCCGCCGAGGCGCTGATGCTGTGGGGCGCCGACGATTTTGCGCGCGCGCGGATGCGGCTTGGCGAGC